>CAKPDZ010000014.1 GCA_934149155.1 uncultured Clostridia bacterium
GCAAATGCTCAGAAAGGATGAAAAAATATGGAAATATATCAAGCAATAGTATTAGGAATAGTACAAGGATTAACAGAGTTGTTACCAATATCAAGTTCAGCTCATTTAAAATTAATACCATGGATGTTAAAATGGGGAGAGATACCAGAAAGTTTTGATATTGCATTACATCTAGGAACTTTATTGGCAATAACATTATTCTTTTTTAAAGATTGGATAGCACTAATTAAAGGAGGATATAACCAAGTTATAAAAAAAGAGAAATCAACAGAAGGTAAAATCTTCTGGTACATAGTGGCTGTAACAATTCCAACAGGTATTGTTAGCTTAGTTTTAGATAAATTTTCAGAATATATTTGTGACAAATTTGGAATCGAAACAATAATGATAGCAATAGCTCTTATTGTATTAGGAATAGTTCTATATGTAGTCGATAAAAAGTCACCATCTGAAACTAAATATGAAGATATGACATTTAAACAATCATTTTTAATTGGATTATCACAAGCAATAGCAGCAGCATTCCCAGGTACATCAAGATCTGGTATTACAATGACTGTTGCAAGAGCTTTAAAAGTTGACAGAGAAAGTGCAGCTAAATATTCATTCTTGCTATCTACACCAATAATATTAGCAGCTGTATTAGTAAGCATTACTGATTTTCAATTTACACTTGCATTTTTCATGGGAGTATTATTCAGCTTTTTAGTAGGTATATTAGTAATAAAATTTTTATTAAATTATTTGAAAAAAGGAAGTTTCAAAATATTTGCAGTTTATAGAGTAATTCTTGGAATTATCGTAATTGCAATGACATTTATAAGATAGAAAAATAGAAAACCCATAGTTCTTTATTTATTAGAACTGTGGGTTTATTTTGTATTAAGCCAAGAAATGTAATGCAAAGATTATATTTAAAGTATTTCGGATAAAATTCTACTAAAAAACCATTAACTAGTAACTATGCAAGTGAATCAGGATAAGTAATTTTTAAATATCTAATATTTTCATCAGACAAATCTTTTTCAAAATTGATTCTTATACAATTTTGTGGAAGGGCATCTTCAATAATTTCGCCCCATTCAATAATGCAAATACCAGAAGAAAAATATTCTTCACCACCAATAGCATAAAATTCATCAACATCTTCTAGTCGATAGACATCAAAATGATAGATATTTAAATCATTTTTTTTATATTCATTAACAATACTAAATGTAGGGCTTGAAATTTCGTTATCAAGACCAAAGTATTTTAAAAAACCTTCAGTAAATTTAGTTTTTCCAGCACCTAATTCACCAGATAAAACAACAACATCACCAACATTTAATTTACTTGCTAAATCAGAAGCAAAATTCATAGTTTCCTCACTGCTGTGAGATGTGAAATTATAAGTTTTCATAATATTCCCTCCATTATAATATTTTAACTTAAAATTATTGATTTGTAAAGGATTGAGAAAAATAAAATAGCCGTCATTTGATGGCTATTTTAAAGTGTCAGAAGAGATTAGTTAAGACGTAATTTAATTACGTTGTAAAAAGAAAACTGCCCATAAGGTGTTATAGAGAAATCATGAAAGTCCAAATCTAATAAAACTTTAGATAAAGCAGTTTTTATATCATTAAAACTATATTTCTCTTCAAAATCCTTACAACTTAAAAGAAAGTCAGAACAAATTGGCAATGCATCTTCTTTCATTTTAGAAGTACTAAGATAAAATGAAGTACTTACCAATTTTGCAAGAAGCATTAATTGCAATTCGGAATTTGGATAGTTTAAAGAATATA
Source organism: uncultured Clostridia bacterium (assembly GCA_934149155.1). Lineage (GTDB taxonomy): Bacteria > Bacillota > Clostridia > TANB77 > CAG-508 > CAG-269. The sequence goes on from CAKPDZ010000014.1 coordinate 1,791, forward strand.
AATTCCTTAACCGTTGACACTTTTTGTAAAAACTCATATTGTTTACCTCCTTGGTTTATCTTATATTATATAGTATAACACAAAAAATGGAAAAAGTAAATGCACAGCAGAGAATTGAGCACAAATGTGCAAAATTAAAATTCACAATTATTTGGTGTTCTAGGGTAAGGAATAACATCCCTAATATTTTCAATTCCTGTAATATACATAAGTAATCTTTCAAAACCTAAACCAAATCCAGAGTGGATATTAGTACCAAATCTACGTAGGTCTAAATACCAATATAGTGGATCTGTTGCAATTCCCATTTCTTTCATTCTGTTAGTTAATTTTTCATAATCTTCTTCTCTTTGAGAACCACCCATAATTTCACCTGCACCAGGAACTTCTAAGTCAACAGCTGCAACTGTTTTTCCATCTGGGTTAAGCTTCATGTAATATGATTTGATATCTTTTGGCCAGTTTTTAACAAAAACAGGTCCATTGAAGTATTCTGTAATATATTTTTCATGTTCTTTTGCCAAATCTTCGCCATAGTCTGGTTGGAATTCCCATTGTCTATCAGCTTTTTTCAATATATCAATAGCATCTTTATGGTCTATTCTAACAAATTCTGAATTTAATAATTTTGTTAATTTTTCTTTTAATCCTTTTTCGATAAATTTATCACAAAAATCTATTTCTTCTGGACATCTTTCCATAACTTTTTGTACAATATATTTTAGACAATCTTCTTCTATGTCCATTAATTCATCTAAATCACAAAATGAAATTTCAGGTTCCATCATCCAAAATTCATTTGCGTGTGTTTTGGTATTTGAATTTTCACTTCTTAGAGTAGGACCAAATGTATAGATTTTTCCAAAAGAAGCAGCAAAAGTTTCTCCATGTAGTTGTCCTGAGCCTGTGATGTAAGCTTTTCTGCCAAATAAATCTTCAGTAAAATCTGTTTTTCCATCCTTTTTTGGTAATTCTTTATCAAGATTTAATGTTGTTAATTTAAACATTTCTGCTGAACCTTCACAATCTGCGCAAGTGATTATAGGGGTATTAACATATACATATCCATTATTTTGAAAATATTCATGTATTGTAAAAGCTGCAACACTTCTAATTCTAAAAACAGCATTAAACGTATTTGTTCTTGGACGAAGATGTGCAATTGTACGTAAATATTCAAAAGAATGTCTTTTCTTTTGAAGAGGGTAATCTAAATCACACAAATCTTCTACAACAATTTTAGTAGCTTGAACTTCAAAAGGTTGTTTAGCATTTTTTGTAATTACTAAAGCACCTGTAACTTTAATTGTTGAGCTAATTGTAAGTTTTGCTATTTCTGCAAAGTTTGATAATTTATCATTAAAAACAATTTGAACATTCTTAAAAAAAGAACCATCATTAAGTTCTATAAATCCAAATGTTTTTGAATCTCTAACTGTTTTTACCCAGCCTTCTAATGTAACTTCTTTATTTGCATAATCTGCAGTATTTTTAAATAAATCTTTTATAGTTAAATTTGTCATAAATAATTCATTCCTTTCTTGCCTGCACCAAGCTAGGCATCTATAAAATACTTTATATTATTATGTAAAGATTATACAATACTAAGTCAAAAAAAACAAGGAAAATGCAAAAATATATTGAAAAAATGGTATTATAATAGTAAAATAAAAATATCAAAAAGGAAAGAGGTAGAAATATGTCTAAAAAAGCAAGTATAATAATAGTATCAATTATTGTAATAGTAAGTTTAGCAATATCAATATATATACCAAATAAAGAAAAGCTATCAAATGAAAAAGTAGATACATCAAAAAATTATGAAATAATAGAAGAGGATGGGAAAATTGGTGTAAAAGATGGAGAAACTATAATAATAGAGCCTCAATATGACAAGATTATAATTCCAAATGAACATAGAGATGTATTTATGTGTGAGAGAGGAGACGACGCTAAATTTGTAAATTCTAAAAATGAAAAAATATTTGAAAATTATGATAATGTAGAATTAATAGAATATGCAGATTCAAAATATGAAAAAAACATCTTAAGATATGAGAAAAATGGAAAATATGGATTATTAAATATTACAGGGAAAACTGTTACTGATGCTAAATATGAAGATCTTACAAGCTTAAACGATAAAGAAGGAGAAGTACTAGTTAAAGAAAATGGCGAGTATGGAATAATTGACGAAAAAGGAAATACAAAAATAAAAAATAAATATGATTCAATACAATCTGATGGATTTTACACAGACGAAAATGGATACAAAAAAGCTGGATATATTGTGTGTGTAATTACAAATGATGGGTATAGATATGGATACTATGATTCAGAAGGGGTACAAGTATTAAATGAAGAATATAATCAAATTACAAGATTAACACAAATCAAAAGCGACACATATTTAATTGCGTCACAAAATGGACAATATGGAGTATTTATAAATAACAGCAAAATAATAAATACGCAATATCAATCAATAGATTATAATTCAGATTTACAAGTATTTATAGTAGAAAGAACTAAAAAATATGGAGCCATTAATTTAAAAGGTTCAGAAATAATACCAACAGAGTATAATGAGTTAACTATAAATGGAATTTATTTATATGGTATAAAAGATGAGAATGAGCAAAAGGTATTTGACACAAATGGCAAAACAGTGGATATTCCATTTGATGAATATATAAATAGTACATCAAGTTCAAAATATTTTATAAAAAATCAAGATGGAAAATACACAGCAATAAATTCAAATTTTGAGGAGTTAACAAAGCAAAATTATCATTTTTTAGAATATGCTTATGATAACTATTTTATAGCAACAAACGAACAAGATAAAGTGGGAGTTATAGATACAGAAGAAAATGTAGTTGTAGAATTTGAATATGATTTAATACAGTTAATAAAAGGAAAATATATATTTCAAGCAAGAGATTTTTCGACAGATAAAATTGATATATATGATAACAAATTTGACTTAGCCTTAGAAATGAGCAATGCTAATATTGAAATTTTAGATGATAGTGTTAAAGTATATAATAATGAACAAGAAGTTTTATTAGATAATAATGGAAAAGTTATCACAAAATAAAGATTAGAAACATAAAAAATAGAGAATAATAATTATTAATAAGATTATTATATTGGAGGTTTCTGGTTATGGGAGTTGGAATAGCACTAGCAGGTGGAGGAATTAGAGGAATTGCACATGCAGGAGTTTTAAAGGCTCTAGAAGATAATAATATAAAAGTAGAAGCAATAGGTGGAACAAGTGCAGGTAGCATTGTTGCCACCTTATATGCTATGGGTTACAAACCATATTATATTTATGTATTATTCAAAAAATATGCACAAGACATAATAAATATAGGAAATGCATCATTAATAAATGGATTTGGAAATTTATTAAAAAATAAAAAAGTTGGATTTTCAGGTTTAAATGATGGAACTATGCTTGAAAAAATGTTTAATGAATTAGCTTTAAGAAAAAGAGTAAGAACTGTTGGTGATATAAAAATGCCACTTGTTATATCAACAGTGGATATTACAGAAGCTAGAGAGTATATAATTACAAATTGTGCACCAAGAGATAATTTTAAAGATAGTTTAATAACTGAAATTGGAATAGGTAAGGCTGTAAGAGCAAGTAGCAGTTTTCCTGCATTTTTCTGTCCATGTGAATATAAAAAACATATTTTTATGGATGGAGGAGTTTTAGATAATATTCCAGTTTTGCCATTAAAACAAATCTATGATAAAAAAATTATCGCTGTTAATTTTGAGTCTGATTCTGTACAAGAAGATGGAGATGTAATGGATATAATAATGAAGACTCTTGACATTATGGGAAATAAGATTTCTGAAAAGAGTTTAGCACAAAGTGATTTGGTTCTTACTGTTCCAACTGACAGAGCTGGATTGTTTGATATTGATAAATTGGATAAGTGTTATAATTTTGGTTATGATACTGTTATTAAAAATATTGATAAAATTAGAAAATTTCTTTAAGGTACATGCTTAAAGATATAAAATTTTAACTAATTATAACAATAAAAAACGTTATTATCAACAACTTTTTCGACAATTTTCATCAAAAGTTTTGAAATTTAGCCACCAGATTTTTGAAAATTACAATCAATACATAAGGATTGGTGTTACTGGGATAGAAGACTTTTGCTCTTTTCTTTAAGCATGTACCTTAAAGAAAAAATATAGAGATAAAAACGAAAAGAAGGGAAAAAGTTGAAAAATGAAAAAAAAAAAATGAGTAAAAATATGCTTTTATTGACAGCTATATTCATAGTAACAATTATAATGGAAATAGGATATGCATCAATAGAAGAAATAACAGGAGAAATAGATGGAAAAGTAACAGCAAATGCACAAGAAGGAATAATTATAACAGATGTAGAAAATGTAAGTAATATAGATGCAAATATGGAAAATTCAAAAATAAAAAATTTTGTAAAAACAACCATGCAGAGTACAATAGAGCTATCAAGTACAAATCCATTATCAAGCATAACATATAAAATTATAGTATATAATGCCTCAACAGAAATGGGGAGATTTACAGAAGTAAAATATGATAAAGAATTTTATGATAATGAAGATATTACTTTTGAAATAACAGAATTTGTACCAGGTGAAAGAATTCAACCCAAAGAAACTAAAAATATATTAATAACATTTAGATATAAAGATACAATAACAGTACCAGAAAACAGAGTATTAAATTCATATTTGAACTTTAATGTAGAGAAAGTGAATATAATAATAGCAGAACCATATTTACCAACAGGATTTACACAAGTAGAAGGGACAAGTTTAGAAACAGGACTAACAATACAAGATAGTAAAGGAAACCAATATGTATGGGTAGAAGTGCCACAATCAGAAGAGGTGTACCCAACAGCAGGATTGGATATTGATAAATTTTCAGATGAAGAATATACACTAATCGAAAAAGATTTGCATATATACACAAGTGAATACAGAGAAGAAGGATATGAAGATGAATATTATTCAGATGCAGCCACAGGACTAACAAGTGAGCAGTATTACGAATTAAAGAAAAAAATGTTAAAAAGTGTATATCAAAATGGAGGATTTTATGTTGGAAAGTATGAAACAGGGATAGAAGATGCACCCAAAATATCTGTATCATCAACAACAAAACCAAAAGAAATACCAGTAATAAAACCAAATGCATATCCATATAATTTTGTAACATGCAGTCAAGCACAAACATTGGCAAGTAATATGGAAATTGAGGAATATACAACTAGTTTAATGTTCGGAGTACAATGGGATTTAGTATTAAAATATTTAGAAACAAAAGGAACACCACAAGATGAATTGATAACTGATAGTACATCATGGGGAAATTATATGACTAGTTTATGGAATATAACAAATCAAAATTCAAAATATGCAATAGATGGAGAAGAATGGGTAAGTGAAGTATATGGAAAAAAAGATTCAGAGCAAGAAATATTATTATCAACGGGAGCAAGCGACACATTTTGCAAACAAGGAATATATGATTTGGCAGGGAATGTATGGGAATGGACGTTAGAAAAAACGCCTTCTTCACAATACCCATGTGCATATAGAGGCGGTGGATATCAGAGTTGGAAGAATATAAAAGTATCAGGAAGATTAAATTTAACCGTAATAAAGAAAGGTTATGTTGATTTAGGATTCAGAATAGTAATTTATTAAAGAAAAAATTTATAGAAAAAGGCCAAAAGATTTGTTTCTTTTGACCTTTTTTCGGTAACAAGCATATAATATCAAAAGAATAGAAGGAAGGAAAGAAGTGCTATGGATATTATATATTTAGACAATAGTGCAACAACAAAAATAAAAACAGAAGTATTAAATGAAATGATGCCATATTTAACAACAGAATATGGAAATGCATCATCATTATATTCTGTAGGAAGAAAGGCAAAAAAGGCAATAGAAAAAGCTAGAAATCAAGTAGCAGAATTAATAAACTGTGACCCACATGAGATATATTTTACTGGAAGTGGCTCAGAAAGTGACAATACTGCATTAAAAGGATTTGCATATGCAAATAAAGAAAAAGGAAATCATATAATCACATCAAAAATAGAGCATCATGCAATATTAGAAAGTTGTGAAACTTTAGAAAGACAAGGATTTGAAGTATCATATATAAATGTTGATGAAAATGGTGTAATTAATTTAGAAGAATTGCAACAGGAAATAAGACCAACAACAATATTAATAAGTATAATGGCTGCAAATAATGAAATTGGAACAATTCAACCAATTGAGCAAATAGCTAAAATAGCACATGATAGAAACATAATATTCCACACAGATGCAGTTCAAGCAATAGGGAATATGCAAATAGATGTACAAAAAATGAATATAGATATGTTATCATTATCAGGACATAAAATAAATGCGCCAAAAGGAATAGGAGCATTGTATATAAAAAAAGAAGTGCAAATAGAAAAGTATATAAATGGAGGACATCAAGAAAGAAATCAAAGAGCTGGAACCGAAAATGTCGCAGGCATAGTGGGATTAGGTAAAGCTTGTGAAATTGCTAATAAAAATATGACAACACATATTAGATATTTAAGCAAATTAAGAGATTACTATTTAACAAAATTACAAAAAGAAATGCCAGAAAAATTCAGAATAAATGGAGGAATGGAAAATAGATTGCCTGGAAATGCAAATGTATCATTTAAAGGAATTGATGCATCTGAATTGATTTTTAAATTAGATGAAAAAGGAATTTGTGTTTCAAGTGGGTCTGCATGTTCATCTGGAAATGTAGAACCATCACATGTATTAACTGCTATAAATGTTCCAAAAGAATATTTAAACTCAGCCATAAGAACGACTTTTGGAGATAGTAATACATTTGAACAAGTAGACTATTTAATAAAATGTTTAAAAGGATTGATAAAATAACTTCAAAACAAGTGTTTGTAACACTTTGCAGATTTTAAAAAAATTAAAAAATTTATGAAAAACACTTGCAAAATAAACTGAAATGTATTATTATGGTATCGAAGTGGTGAAAAGTGGTGCGAAGTGGTACGAGACGATGTGGCTCGACCAGGTGTATAATAGCATCAAAATAAGAAATGAGGTGAAGTTCAATTGTTAATTGGTGAATACGAGCACTCTTTAGACGCAAAAGGTAGAATGATAATGCCAGCCAAGTTAAGACAAGACATTGGTGAAAAATTCATTATTACTAAAGGTTTAGATGGATGTTTATTCGTATTTTCTCAAAATGAATGGTTGAATTTCGAAGCAAAACTAAAAGCACTACCACTAACAGACAAAAATGCGAGAAATTTTGTTAGATTTTTCTTATCAGGAGCGACAGAATGTGAAATTGACAAACAAGGTAGATTTTTAATACCATCAAACTTAAGGATTGCAGCAAAACTAGAAAAAGATGCTGTAATAGTAGGAGTTGGAACAAGATTAGAAATTTGGGATAAAGAAATTTGGCAAAAATGTGATGAAAATATCTCTGCAGATGAAATTGCAGAAAATATGACAATGTTAGGTATATAACTTGCAAAAGTTTATATAAAGATACAAAAGACAAAAGTACAAAAGAAATCACACAAAAGAAAAAAGTTAAAATACAAAAGAAAAAATTGCTAAAGATAAATTCCAAGAAACAAAAGAAGTATTAAAAATGCAGCTGGGGAATATCAAACTTCAGCTGCAATAACGATTATAAAAAGAGGTGTAAAATTGGAATTTAAGCACAAACCAGTATTGTTAGAAGAAACAATCAAAGGATTAAATATAAAACCAAATGGAATATATGTAGATGGAACTTTAGGTGGAGCAGGGCATAGCAAGCAAATTTTAAAACAATTATCACCTGAAGGTTTACTCATTGGAATCGATAGAGATACAGAAGCACTAAATGCAGCAAAAGAAAATCTAAAAGAATTCCAAAATGTAAAATATGTACATGGAAATCATGACGAAATTGAAGAAATATTAGAAAATCTAGGAATAGAAGAAGTTGATGGAATACTATTAGATCTAGGAGTTTCATCATATCAATTAGACGAAAGAGAAAGAGGATTCAGCTATTTAGGAAATAATGAGCTAGATATGAGAATGGACAAAACTCAAAACTTAACAGCAAAAGAAGTAGTAAACAATTATCCAGAAGAAAAACTAGCAAATATTATTTATGAATATGGTGAAGAGCGTTTTTCTAGGCAGATTGCGAAAAATGTTTGTATATATCGAAAAACAAAAGAAATTGAGACAACAGAGGAATTAGTGCAGATAATTGAAAAATCAATGCCTGCATTTGCGAAAAAAGACGGACATCCTGCAAAAAGAACATTCCAAGCAATACGAATAGAAGTAAATGATGAAATAAAGCCATTATATGAAACAGTAAGAAAATGCATAAAACATTTAAAAACAGGTGGAAGATTAGCAATAATAACATTCCATTCACTAGAAGATAGAGCTGTAAAAAATGCATATGTAGATGCGCAAGGCAAATGTACATGCCCAAAAGACTTACCATATTGTGTATGTGGAGCTGTATCAGAAGGGAAAATTATAAATAAGAAACCAATAATAGCAACAAAAGAGGAACAAGAAGAAAACTCAAGATCAAAAAGTGCAAAACTAAGAATCTTTGAGAAGAAATAGAGAATAACTAAAGCAAGGGGAAGGACATATCTTGTCCCTAGAGAAAGACTTATGAAAAAGATGTGTCCCCTGTCATTAACAAAGGAGGTGAGAAGCATGCCAAGAAATTCATATCAATATGGAACAAGTCCAAGAAAATATGATATGGACTATATTGATGTAGAAATAACAAAAAGCAACAAAGAAAAAACTAAAAAAATAGTAAAAGAAAAAAACAAAACAAATATAGATGCCAAAAAGAAACAAAAAACAAAAGTACAACAAGGAAGAAGTAGAGCAATACAAGTAGTAACAGTTTTGGCAATATTTGGTATGCTACTTACTGTAAGTTATAGAGAAATTGCAATAATGGAAATGTTCAATCAAAAGAAAAATTTAGAAAACAATTTAGCAGTAATACAAAAAGAAGATGGTCAGGTAGAAAAAAGCATAAAAGAAGTTGAAAGTACTTTAGACTGGAATAGTATTCAACAAAAAGCAGCTGAACAACTAGGAATGCAAAAAAAATCAGGAACACTAGTTGACCTAGATAAATCTGATAATGTAGAAACAACAAGTAAATTAATAAAAGAAGAAAAAACTAATCTAGTTGACAAAATAATAGAATATTTTATAAATAAATAAAACCCTATACAAAGTTATAAAACTAAGTATAGGGATTTTTGGTTCTAATAAGTGCAAAAAATTAATGTCCGATTGTGTTCTTGTAATATTAAACACGAAGCTTTTTAATATTTTTGATTTCATCATGTAAATTATTTAAAATATTATTTCTTATATTATAAGCATCCTTAAATTCAGAATATAATCTATTAAAATCCTCAATAGACTCATCAGGTTGTAGCAATAAATTTATATATTGATCATAATATATAATATCTTTTTGTTTAGTAGAAGAATTCTTTTTATCAATAAGCTTTTGAATTTTTTCAAATCTTTCAAGTTCTTTATTCAATTTTTTTACATAGCTCATAGTAGAATAAATTTCATAATCAATATCATCTATTACAACTTTAAGCAAAGCTTTTACAATTTTTTTATTGTTTTTACCAGCATTAGAATATTTTGTATTTTTCGGAGCATTAGCGGAAGGCTTTGTATTTGCAATAATTATTTTTAAAGAATCAGTTATTCCAATATGAGATTTATATTGTCTTTTATGAACAAGAGCATCATATTCATCAGCAACTCTTATAATTTGAGCTTCAAAAGGGATATCTTTTTTGGTTAACCCTTGTGGATAACCTGTTCCATCTAGAGCTTCGTGATGATAATAAGCACCAGCATAATAAGGTCTAAGTTTAGAATCTTTTATACACAATTTATAACCAAGAGTTGTATGTTTTTTTATAATTCCATATTCTTCTTGTGTCAGAGAACCAGGCTTTTGAAGAACAGATGATGGAATAAATAATTTACCAATATCGTGCAAATAAGCACAAATAGTGCAGTATTCTGTAAATCCTTTAGAAAGATGTAACTTCCTGCATAAATTACAAGTAATTGTTGCTACACTTTCGCAATGTTTTCTTGTATAAATATCTAATGAATCTAATAAATTTAATTCATATTGGATTGCTTTGTCTAAATTATATGATTTTAAGTATGTTTGATCATAAAAATCGAATACTTCTTTTACTTCTTTCATTTGTAAAATCCTTTCTCTAAAAAACTAAATATATAATAACATTAATTTAATAAATGCGCAATATAAATTTGTTTTATTTAAAATTTGAGCGTGTAATGTCGATTTATGTCGAACGATTTTTCTTGACAAATGCAAAAATAGATGTTAACATAGTTGTAGAATTTGAATTCAAATATTAAATCAAAAATTTTTTTCGAAAAAAATCAAAAAACTAATTTAATTAAAAATGAGGTGATAGTGAATGTATGTTTAAACTCACTAAAGCTGGAACATTGTATATTGTTACATCAATAATTTTTGTAATATTTCAAATATTTATTAATCAAAATTCAATCAAAACAGAGTATACAAATCAAAATATCATGGAACAAACAGTACAAGAATTTAGTCAAAAAACAGATTTAGGCACTAATGAAGAAAATATTGAAGATATTCAAAAAGAAGATACAACTGAAAAAAAGTGGAAAATAGAAATACCTAAAATTTCATTAAATGCAGAAATAGCAGAAGGAACAACAAAAGAGATACTAAATCGATATGTAGGTCATTTTGAAAAAACGAAACAGAAAGAAGGAAATGTAGGATTAGCAGCACATAACAGAGGATATAATGTTAACTATTTTGAAGACTTAAAATTATTAGAAAAAGGTGATGAAATAAAATATACATATGACGACTTTGAAAAAATATACGAAGTAGAAAAAGTAAGAATAATAAAAGATACAGATTGGGAATATTTAGAGGATACAGAAGATAACAGATTAACACTAATAACATGTGTAGAAAATCAGCCAGAATACAGAAGATGTGTACAAGCAGTTGAAAAAGAGGAGGTTAGATATTGAAAAAGACTTTAAAAAAAGTATTAGTTTTTGTTGTAATAATAGTAGCTAATTTTATGGTATTAATCAATACAGTACAAGCAGTTGAAAATGGAGAAGAAATTACAATATATTCAAAAGGTTATTTTAATAAAATAATTCAAAAAAGCGGAATTGCAATCAAAACTACACATGCAGTATATCAAGAAAATGGAAAAGAATATCCAGTATATTGCTTAAATAGAGAGTTACCAGGAGTAGGAGAAATATCATCATATAATGTAAAAAGCCAAGGAGGTTTACAAGATTTAGGCTTATGGAGAGTTATAACGAATGGGTATCCATATAAAAGTTTAGGTCAATTAGGAGTGGCAAGCGAAGAAGAAGCATATATAGCAACTAAACAAGCTGTTTATTGTTACATATATAATACAGATTTAGGATTATATTCACCAATAAATGATGCAGGAATAAGAACGATAGGAGCGATGAAACAAATATTAGAAAATGCAAGAAATTCAACAGAAACATTTGAAACACCCAATGTAGAAATCATACCAAGTGAAAAATGGATTGTAGATGAAAATGCCACACAATATATTTCAAAAACATATGAAATAAAAAGTAACAAAAATATTTCAAAAGTCATAGTAAATTTAGAATCACAACCAAAAGACACTAAAATAGTAGATTTATTAAATCAAGAAAAAAATGAATTTGATTCAAACGAAAAATTTAAAATCTTAATACCAATAAAAAGTTTATCAGAATCAGGAAAATTCAATTTAAAAGTTAAAACACCAGTAGAATCTAAACCGGTTCTTTTTGGAAAAGCACCAAGTGAAGATGTTCAAAATTATGCATTAACAGCATATTCTTTTGAAGATGTAGATAGCGAATTGGTACAAGAATATGAAAAAAACGAAACTAAAATAATAATAGAAAAAACAGATGCAGAAACAAAAGAAAAATTAAAAGGAGCAAAATTCGAAATTTTAGATGAAAATCAAAAAATAATAAGAGTAGTAGAAACAGATGAAGAAGGTAGAATTATAATGAATCAGCTAATGCCAGGAACATATTACATTAGAGAAGTAAAATCTCCAAATGGATATGCAATAGATTCAGAAATGAAAAAAATAGATATAAAAATGAATGAAGAGGCATTAGTAGAAGTAGAAAATGAAAAAATTATTGTAACTGTAAAAACAGAACCTGTGCCAGAAATACCAGAAAAAGTGGTAGAAGTGCCAGTAGTAGAAAAAGTAATAGTAGAAATACCAAAACTACCAGTTACAGGAATGTAAAAAATATAAAAAGAAAGAGAGGAATAAAATTTGGAAAATATTATGAAACCAAGTAAGAAAAATAGAGGAATATTAGGTATAGCTAGTATACTACTTATAATTCTTTTATTAACAGGAGCAGGAGGTTATACTTTTGCAAGATATGCATCTCAAGAGAAAGGAACAGGAAATGCGCAGGTGGCCAATTGGTCATTTAAGATTGATAAAGATGGACAAGCAACTAAAACTGTAAAGTTAGCAGAGACAGTCGATAGAAATACATTAGTACATGGAAAAATTGCACCAGGAACATCAGGAGAATTTATAATTAAACTTGATGCTACAGGCTCAGATGTAAGTATAGATTACATAGTATCATTTTTAAATGAAGCGAATAAACCGCAAAATCTTGTTTTTACATATGAAGGAAGAAATTTGAAATCATTATCAAGTTTAGGAGAGATTAAAGGAAATATTGGAATTAGTGGTGAGAGAACTGCAACAATAAAAATTAGATGGACATGGGCTTTTCAAACAGGAGATACTGATGAAGAAAAGCTAGCAAATGACGAAATAGATACTATAAATGGAACATCACCATTAGACTATACATTTGAAATTGTTGCAAAAGGATTACAAAGAACATAAAAAATCAATTTAAATTAATGAGCAATGCAAAATAATATTTCGTTAAATATAGGAGGAGATGTGAAAAAACAAATTTTAAAAATTGTAATATTAACAATCACATTGATTTTAGTAGAATCTACATCATATGCAAAATATATGACAAGTGAAATAATAAAAGGAAAACAAGAAATAATAAAACCAATTTTTAATGTGAAAGAAGGGATACCCATAAAAATAGATAATAAAAATAAAATAAACTGTTACGAATTTGTTATTGACAATTTTAACGAAGATAAAGTAAGTGAAATAGGATTTTTATATACAATAGAAATTATTTCAAATATAGATTTAGAATCAAATTTTAATTTAAAATTGTATAATGAAGAAGGGGAAATACAACTATCAGATTTGAGAACTCCAAAAATATCAATCAAGGGAAATGAAAAAATAGAACAAAAATATAAAATTTATATAGAACGTAATGAAAGTGAAGAGGAAGAAGATTACACTGAGAGAGAATTTGAAACTATATCAGGAACAATACAAATTAGAGTTAGTGCAGAACAGGAAAAAATATAATGTTAAAAAATAAAATTATAAAATCAATTATTTTTACTTTAATTTGTTCTTATGTAATAGTTACCAGTTTATATACTGTCACTTATGCCAAATATTCATTTAATTATGCTATAGACGCTGCAGAAATAGAAATTATTGTATAAAGTTTTTAAAGATGGAAAAAATTATAATAGTATAATATTAATCTTTTCAAAGGAGTGATATAGTGGAGTCAAGTGATATGAAAAATATGGTAGTTCTAAAAAATCTTCCATCAAATATGGTTGAAGAGGCTATAATAATTTTTAAAGAAAATCAACGAATTAAAGAGAGAGAACTAGTAGAAAAGAGTGGCTCAAAAAATGTAATAGAGGTTCAACACAAAAACAAGGATGCTATTTTAAAAGAAGCGGAAATGCTTATAACAGATTACATGAATAAAATAGAAGAAAAAAAGCAAATGTCTAGAAATAATCAAAACAAGATATTATTTAAATATAAAATACTTAAATTATATAGTATAACTTCAACAATCCTTCTTATTATTAGTTTAATACTAAATTTCATACAATAACATAAAACACTTTATAAATGCATAAACATTAGTAAATGCATTAGATAAAGTGTTTTTTTATATTATAGGAAAGGATACGAGAGATATGGAGAGAGTAATGTCAGTTGAAGACAAAATAAGAAGAGCAGAAGAAATATATTATAAAAGAAGAATGGGAGAAAATGTTAATAAAAATACAAATATATGGAGAGGGAAAGATGCTCAAAGAGAAGTGACTAAAGATGGCTTGAGAACTGATTTGGGGTATGGAATACTAGAAAGGAAAAGTGAAAAAAATATAAAATTATTTAAAAAATTAATAAAGCAAATCGTTGCGTGCCTTATTATATATGGGATTTTTTACATAACTGTAAACAATAATTATGTTTTTTCAGAAGACTTTACTAATAAAGCTAAAGAAATATTAAACCAAGATATAGATTTTAAAAGCCTTTATACTACAGGAGTTAGTAAGTTAAAAGAATGGAGTGAACAACTTAATAAGAAAACAGAAGAGAATAATCCAATGAAAAATGATGATGAAAATGGTGTAAATGGAACAGAAGGCGGAGATGTTACTGAGAGTAATGATAATGAAGTGCAAAATAGTGAAGGAAACAATTCGGATGGTGCAATAGGAGGCAGTAGTGATGAAAATGCAGGAAATGAAGACAATAATCAAAATGAATTATCGCAAATGGAACAAGATTCAAATTATATAAAAAATGCAGTAAACTTTATTAAGCCAATCAATGGAAAAATAACATCAGAATTCGGACAACGAAATCCAACAACAGCTACGGTACCCAAAAATCATACAGGAACAGACATAGCTGCGGATACAGGAACTAAAATTATATCAGCAACAGAAGGGACAGTAATATTAGCATCATCTACAGGAGAATATGGAAAACATTTGAAAATAGAAACAAATGATAAAGATATAGTTGTGGTTTATGCACATTGCAATAATTTATATGTGAATGAGGGTGAAGTTGTAAAACAGGGACAAGAAATTGCAGAAGTTGGATCTACAGGAAATGCAACAGGTCCACATTTGCATTTTGAGATAAGATACCAAGATAGATATGTTAATCCACAATTAGTATTGGAATTGTGAGAAAAAATTGCACAGCAGAGAACCGGTCCCAAATGTGCAAAAATAGAAAATGCACAGCAGAGAACCGGTTCCAAATGTGCAAAAAGGAGTTGGAAGATTGAAATTAAGAATTGATTTAAAAATTATTGCTGTTATACTTATATTTTTATTTACAGGACAACTTAAGGGATATTGCGTAATAATGTTTTTTTGTTTTTTACATGAACTTGGTCATATTATTGGTGCAAATTTTTTTAAAATGAAAGTTGAAAAAATAGAAATTTTACCATGTGGATTTTCTTCTACATTTTCAGTTAAATTAATTTTGAATTCTAAAAATTATGAATTAAAAAAGATACTAGTTGCATTGGGAGGTCCTATAGTTAGCCTGATGCTTGTAATATTATCACAGTATGTCAAATTTTATGGAATAACACAGCAAGAAGCGATGTATTCAAATTTATTAATACTATTGTTTAATTTACTTCCATTATATCCTTTAGATGGAGGGAGAATATTGAAAGGAATATTGAACATGAAATTAGGAAATATAAAAGCGGAATATATTGTTGATAAAATTTCATCAATAACTATAATTTTAGTAACTATTATAAGTAGTATTGCTGTATACTATTTTAAAAATGTTGCAATATTTTTAGTATGCATATTTTTATGGAATGTTATTTTGGGGGATGAATTTAAAAGAAATTTTGAATTGAATTCAATTAAAAATAAAAAAGAAAGAAAAGCCTTGATATTTTATGGCGAAAATAGTAAAATATAAGTGAAAAAATCTACATAAATATAGAAAGGCGGGAGCAAAAAATGGGAAAGCCAACAGTTGCAATCATAGGAAAACCAAATGTAGGAAAATCTACATTTTTTAATTACATAGTTGGGAGTAGAATATCAATAGTAGAAGATACTCCAGGAGTAACAAGAGATAGAGTATATGCAGAAACAAATTGGAGAGGAAGGAACTTTACAGTAGTAGATACTGCAGGAATTGAACCAGAATCAGAAGATATCATAATATCACAAATGCGAGAGCAAGCACAAATGGCAATAGAAATAGCAGATGTAATAATTTTTTTAACAGATGTAAAACAAGGAGTTACAGCAGCAGATCAAGAAATAGCATTAATGATAAAAAAATCAAAAAAACCAGTTGTATTAGTATGTAACAAAGCAGACAACATGAGCAGAGATAGAAATGAAATTTATGAATTTTATAATTTAGGAATTGGGGAACCATATCCAATATCAGCTGCAAATGCTTTAGGAATCGGTGATGTTTTAGATGCAATATTCGAAAATCTACCAGAGAAAAAAGCAGGAGAAGACGAAGATGACAGAATAAGAGTTGCAGTTATAGGAAAGCCAAATGTAGGAAAATCCTCATTAATCAATAAAATATTAGGACAAAATCGTACCATAGTAAGTTCAATTGCAGGAACTACAAGAGACGCGATAGACACAGAATACGAAAATCAATATGGAAAATATGTGTTAATAGATACAGCAGGAATAAGAAGAAAAAGTAAAGTAAAAGAATCAATAGAAAAATTCAGTATAATGAGAACTTTGTTAGCGATAGAAAGAGCAGATGTGTGTTTAATGATGATTGATGCAAATGAAGGAGTAACAGATCAAGATGCAAAAATTGCAGGAGAAGCACACGAAGCTGGAAAAGGAATAATAATTGTTGTAAACAAGTGGGACGAGTATGAAAAAGAAACAGGAACTTTAGAAAAATATAAAAAAGAAATTTACAACAAATTATCATATTTGTCATATGCACCAATAATTTTCATATCAGCTAAAACAGGACAAAGAGTGGATAAGTTATTTAATATGATAAATAATGTTGCAGAACAAAATGCTATGAGGGTTTCAACATCAGTATTAAATCAAGTAATAAATGAAGCAATAGCAATTGTTCAACCACCATCAGATAAAGGAAGACGTTTGAAAATATTATATGGAACACAAGTTAGTACAAAGCCACCAACATTTGTTATTTTTGTAAATAGCAAGGATTTGTTCCATTTTTCATATGAAAGATATTTGGTAAATCAAATTAGAAAAGAATTTGGACTTGAAGGAACACCTATAAGGATGATTTGTAGGGAAAAGGCAGAGTAAGTGCACAAAAAAGTACCAGTCTTGTGAGCAAAACAGAACCGGTCCCAAATGCGCAGTGAGCAAAACAGAACCGGTCCCAAATGCGCAAAAAAAGAAAGGAGTAGATAAAAATGGCAGCATATATAATAGTTGGAATAGTAGCTTATTTAATAGGAAGTATTAGTTTTTCAGTAATTTTTAGTAAAAAAATGGCAGGATTTGATGTAAGAGAAAAAGGAAGTGGAAATGCAGGTGCAACAAATATGCTAAGGTCTGTTGGAAAAAAAGCAGCAGCATTAACTCTTTTATGTGATGCATTAAAGGGTGTAGTAGCAATCATTTTTGCAATAATTGTTGGAGCAATTGCAAAAGAGTCAGATAAAGCTCTATTAGTACAGATTGCAGGAATCTTAGTTGTTGTAGGACATACATATCCAGTATTTTTTGGATTCAAAGGTGGAAAAGGTGTTGCAACAGCTTTAGGAGTATTGCTAATGACTAACTGGAAGATTGGATTAATTTGTTTAGTTTTTGCATTAGTTTTAATGGCATTAACAAGAATAGTATCAATGGGATCTGTTGGAGCAGCAGTGTTATTCCCAGTTTTAGTGTTATTTATTCACACAAATTATACAATTTCTGAAGGAAGTAGTTATCTAGTTTATAGTATAATTTTGGCATTGATAGTTGCATTTAATCATAGAAGTAATATCAAAAGAATATTAAATGGAACTGAAAATAAACTAAGTTTTAAAAAATAAAAATTGGCATTTTTGCCAGTAAAATTACAAAAAGATACGGAGGAAAAACATGAAAAATATAGCAATAATAGGAAGTGGAAGTTGGGGCGTTGCACTTGCAATCCATTTAGCAAAATTAGGAAACAATATAAAAATATGGTCATTTGCAGAGGAAGAAAGAGATTTAATAAATAAGGAAAAAAAGTGCAAGTTTTTACAAAATGTGGTAATTCCAGATGGAATAGAATGCACAACATCTTTTAAAGAAGCAATTGAAGATTCAGACTTTATTGTACATGTTACACCATCAAAATTCACAAGAAACATAGTGAAACAGTATAAAGAATTTGTAACAAATCAACCAATAGTAATTTGCTCAAAAGGATTTGAAAAAGATACGATGATGACTCTAGATGAAGTTATTAAAGAAGAAATACCAAATGCAAAAATCGCAGTATTGTCAGGACCTAGTCATGCAGAAGAAGTATCGATTTCTGTGCCAACAGTATTAGTTGTTGCATCTAAATATGATGCTGTTTTAAAAATGGTTCAAGATACATTTATGTCAGACAGAATGAGAGTGTATACATCAAGGGATGTTAAAGGTGTTGAACTTGGAGGTGCATTAAAAAATATAATTGCATTTTGTGCCGGAGTTGCAGCAGGAATTGGATTAGGGGATAATACATTTGCAGCATTAATAACCAGAGGATTAGCTGAACTTTCAAGATTAGGTGTGGCACTAGGAGGTCAAAAAGAGACTTTATATGGATTAAGTGGACTTGGAGATTTGATTGTTACATGCTTAAGTGAACATAGTAGAAATAGAAAAGCAGGAAAATTGATTGGACAAGGTAGAAGCTTAGAAGAAACTAAAAAAGAAGTTGGAATGACTATTGAAAGTATTGATAATATTGAAGTTGCACACGAACTTGGAAAATTGCATAATATAGAAATGCCAATAGTTGAAGCTGTTTATGGAATTTTATATAAAGGTTTAAAACCAGAGGAAGCTGTAAATATGCTAATGAATAGAGCAAGAAAAAGCGAAAATTAGTAAGTTAGATAAAATAATGCTATAAAAATTTTCAGAATATTTGAAGCTGTAAATATGATATAATTCATGGAATAAAAAATCTATAATTGTTAAAAATATAAAATAGGAGGAATGAAAAAAATGGGATTTTTTGATAATTTAGGTAAAAAAGCTAGTGCTGCATATGATGCAACAGCAGAAAAAACAAGCAAAATTGCTAAAGAGGCAAAACTTAGAATGAAGATGAACGAGAATAAGTCAGAGATTAATAATATCTATAAAGAAATTGGAAAAAAAGTTTACG
This sequence comes from uncultured Clostridia bacterium, assembly GCA_934149155.1. GTDB lineage: Bacteria > Bacillota > Clostridia > TANB77 > CAG-508 > CAG-269. Next base: position 21,290 of record CAKPDZ010000014.1, read on the forward strand.
AAAAACATGTTATAGACGAAAACATAAATATAAAAACCGAATTAGAAGAAGAATGTACAAAAATTGATGTGTTAACAGCAGAAATTGAAACATGTTTAAAGTCAATATTAGAATTAAAAGAGAAAAAACAATGTGAGCAATGTCATACAGAAATTGATTTAGATGCTACATTTTGTCCAAAATGTGGTGCAAAACAACCAGAAATTGAAGTAAAGGAAGCTGAAATTGTAGGAATGGAAAATGAGAACAATGATGTTGCCAATACAGATGAAAATGAGAGCAAGAATGACTTAAATAAATCTGATGAGATAGCAGATAACACAGATAACTCAGAAAATGGAGATAATTTGGAAGGAAATACTGTTGAAAAAGTTACAGAAGTAATGTCAGTAGAAACACAAGAAAATGCTAAAGAACAATCAAACTAAATTTGTAAAATTAGCAAAAGAGGTAGAAGATGAATAAATATATATAAATTGGAATTGGAGTAATTATTCTAAAAGATAATAAAATATTATTAGGCCATATTACAAAAAATAAAAAGGAAACAGGAGAAATTTATGAGACTGATTGTTGAATTATTTGGAGCTATTGATGATATTCAACCAGATTGACATTATATATCAATGCATATCATTGCAAAAGATTATAGTGGAGAACTAAAAGTTATGGAACCTACAAAAGAGGAGGAATGGAAATAGTTTGATTTGAATAAATTACCTGAAAAAATTTATTCACCATCACAAAAATTTATTAAAGAATATTTAAAAAGCCTTAACTAAGAGGAGGGAAAAATGAAACTAGTAATACAAAAAGTAAAAAACGCAAGCGTGGAAGTGGAAAACAAAATTGTAGGAAAAATAGAAAAAGGTTTTTTAGTTTTAATAGGAATTAAAGTAGGAGACACGAAAGAACAAGCTGACTACTTAGTAAAAAAACTATGTAATTTAAGAGTATTCACAGATGAAAATGATAAAATGAATTTGTCACTAAAAGATGTGGGAGGCAAATTATTAATTGTATCACAATTTACATTATATGCGAATTGTAATGATGGAAATAGACCAAGTTTTATAGAAGCTGCTAGACCTGAAGAAGCAAATCCATTATATGAATACTTTTGTGACGAATGTGCCAAACGTGGCTTTGAAGTTCAAAAAGGAATTTTTGGCGCTGATATGAAGGTTCAGTTATTAAATGATGGACCTGTAACAATTATAATAGAAAAATAAGGTACATTTGGTACATTTAGGACCGGTTCTCTGCTGTGCATTTTTTTGCACATTTGGGACCGGTTCTTTGCTGTGCAATTTTTTGTATCATTTGGACCGGCTCTTATTGGTTCAAACTATATTTTTATATAATTTAAATTATTGTCGAAAACTTTTTTATATTCGACAAAACTTCTTATTTTTAATTCTTGGAAAAATATGGAAAATAATATATAATAACTAATGTCAAAATAAAGAAATGTATAGAAATTAAAACAATGAAGGGAGAAGAGGTATGGAGAGTTTTTTTGAAAAAAAGGACAAGCGATTGACTTTTGAAATACATGAAGATATAGATGAATATGCTGTCAAGAAAATAAGGAGGAGATTAGATAATGAAATTGAAAGATATATGCCTAAGGAAGTTATATTTGATTTTAATAAAGTTACTTTTATGGACAGTGCAGGAATAGGTTTAGTTATAGGAAGATATAAATTAGCAAATATATTAGGTGGAAAAGTTTGCGTTATGAATTTGACAGAACCAATTAGAAAAATATTTGAAATGAGTGGAATATTAAAAATAATTCCAGAGATTTCAAAGGAACTATCGAAGAGTGAACTGATAAGAACCGGTAATAATGATGAATCCAAATGCACAGCAGAGAACCGGTCCCAAATGTGCAAAAATTGCACAGCAGAGAACCGGTCCCGAATGTGCAAAAATACACAGCAAAGAATCGGTCCAAAATGTGCGAAATATACAACAAGGAGGTAGAATATGAATAATATATATGACAATGAAATGAAAATCGATTTTTTAAGCAAATCAAGTAATGAAGCGTTTGCAAGAATATCAGTTGCTGCATTTGTTGCTCAGCTAGATCCAACATTAGAAGAACTCGCAGATATTAAAACTGCAGTTTCAGAGGCCGTTACAAATTCGATTATACATGGGTATGAAGAACAAGTAGGGATAGTTAAGCTAATTTGCAAAATTAGAGAAAATGAAATCTTTATTGAAATTTTAGATTCTGGTAAAGGCATTGAAAATGTTGAAATTGCAAAGCAACCATTATATACAACTAAGTCTAATCTTGAAAGATCAGGAATGGGCTTTACTATAATGGAGAGTTTTATGGACAGTGTAGAAGTCGAATCTATGCTTGGTATTGGAACAAAGGTAACGATGAGGAAATTGATAAAAAGCAAAGAAAATTCAGATTCTATAAATACAGCAAATGCTACAATAAGGGGAGATGAATAGTGTATGATAATGATATGAAAATTATCGAGAATGCTCAAAATGGCAGTAAAGATGACATGACTAAACTAATAGAAAGCAATAATGGTCTTATTTGGAGCATTGTTCGAAGATTTAGTGGGAGAGGATATGATATAGAAGATTTATATCAAATTGGAAGTATTGGATTTATTAAGGCTATCCAAAGATTTGATACAAGTTTTGAAGTTCGTCTTTCAACATATGCAGTACCATACATTTTAGGAGAAATAAAAAGATACATAAGAGATGATGGACCAATAAAAGTTAGCAGAAGTATAAAGGAATTAAATATAAAAATATTGGAATTACAAAAAGAATATTTTAATAAATATGGAAGAGATATTAAATTAGAAGAAATTTCAAAAGAATTAAAAGTTTCGAAAGAAGAAATTACAATGGCATTAGATTCTGCAAAACCAGTGGATTCAATTGAAAATGCAAAATATACTGATAGCAAAACTGATAAAACTATAAGTATATTAGAACAAATTTCTACAGGGAAAGATGAACAGACAGAGATTGCGAATAGAATAACAATCAAAAATTTAATTTGTGAATTAAATGACAAAGAAAAAGAAATTATATTACTTAGATATTATAAACAGAAAACTCAAATGCAGGTTTCTAAAATACTTGGAATTACACAAGTTCAAGTTTCTAGAATAGAAAGAAAAGTATTAGAAAAAATGAAAAAAAAGCTCATAAGTTAAAATGGAGGAAAAATGAAAAAGTTTTTATTATATTTTTGCGGATTTGTTATAATATTTTTTATTGCACCTGCAATTTGTACTGCACAACCTCAAAAAACATCAAAACAATCTGAGGAAAAAAAGGAACCACAAACTGTCTCAGTAAATCAGTCAGAAGATTCTGCAGTGGTACAGCAAGAGAATAAAAAAATTAGATTATTGCATTCAGCCACAAATGAAGTGGAAGAATTAAGTTTAGATGAATATTTATATGGAGTTGTATCAAGTGAAATGCCTGCAAGTTATGAACTTGAGGCATTAAAGGCTCAAGCAGTTGTTGCAAGAACATATACAATTTATCAAATGCGTCATAATGCTAATAAGCATGAAAATGCAGACATATGTGACAATTATGCCTGTTGTCAAGCCTGGATTAGTAAAGACGATAGATTATCAAAATGGAATTCAGATGAAGCTGAAAAGAATTGGAACAAAATTTTAGAAGCAGTTAACTCTACAACAGGAAAAATTGTTACATATAATGGTGAACTGATAAATGCATTTTTCCATTCAAATAGTGGAGGGGTAACCGAAAGTTCTGTTAACATATGGGGAGGAATAGATTATCCATATTTGAAGTCAGTAGAAACAGCAGGGGAAGAAATTTACAAACAATATAATTCACAAGTTCAATATTCTAAGCAAGAACTATTAAACAAAATAAAAGAAAAATATCCGGAATGCGAAATAGATTTTTCGCAAGAAGATTGTGTTAAAATATTAGAATACACTTCTAGTGGAAGAGTAAAAACAATTAAATTTGGGAACAAAGAAATTGCAGGAACGGAAGCTAGATCAATATTGGGATTGAAGTCTACAAATTTTTCATTTTCAATAGAAGGTGAACAAATAACTTTTTCAGTAACAGGATATGGTCATGGCGTTGGAATGAGTCAAACAGGAGCTGATGCCATGGCAAAAGCAGGTGCAAATTACGAAGAAATAATTAAACATTTCTATACAGATGTAGAAATTACTGAATTAAAATCTCTTTAAATGAATAATCTTTGAAAAAATGTAAATACTTGTATTAATAAATTAAATCAAGGAGGATTTTATGAAAAGAGGAAAGAGATTTACAGAAAATAACAATATATATATATACTTTGGAACGGTAATATTTATTGTTTTAGCAATAGCTTTAGGAATTATTATGTATATGCTAAATAAAACAACGGTGAAATTACAAAATAATGAAAAGCAAGTCGCACAAGAAGAACAAAATGATGAAAATTTTGAAAATGTAAGTACAGAGATTGGAAAGAAAATAGATGAACAAAAAAATGTAGAAGATATGCAGACATCAGATAATTCAGCAGATTCAGAAGATATGACTAATAATACAAATGTAAATGTTAACAAAACAAATGCAAGTGAGGCAAAATCAAAAAATGAAAATAAAACTAATCAAAAATCAACTACAACAGATTTGAAAGAAAAAACAGAAGAAAATGAAACTAATAATAAAACGCAAAAGGATGAAAACAAAAAAGAGGTTTCATTTATAAAACCTACAGAAGGAGAAGTAATTTGTGAATTTGCAAAAGATAATCTAATATATTCAGAAACTTTAAAAGAATGGATAACTCATACTGCAATAGATATAAAAGCAGATAAAACAAGTGTGATAAAATCAGCGGCAGACGGAATTGTTCGTTCTATAGTAAATGACCCGAGATACGGATTAACAGTTATCATTGAGCATGATGATGGATATGAAACTATATATTCAAATTTGCTAACAGCAGAGTTTGTTGTAGAAGGTGAAGAAGTTAAACAAGGACAAACTATAGGAACTGCCGGAAATACTGCGGCATTCGAAAGTGAGATGGAATGTCATCTTCATTTTGAGGTATTAAAAGATGGAGAATATGTAGATCCATCAATTTATTTGAAATAAAGCAAAATATAAAAGAAGGTCTATTATAGTGGACCTTTTTTTGAATCTTTTTGTTATAGAACTTTTGGCATAGGACTTTTAAGTATTGTTGCAAAATGTTATTAAATATGTTAAACTGAACAAAAAAGTACCATTCTTGGGTACAAAAAAGTACCATTCTTGTGAGCAAAACAGAACCGGTCCCAAATGCGCAGTGAGCAAAACAGAACCGGTCCCAAATGCGCAAATGTATAGGAGAAATAGAAATGTTAGAAAACATAAATGAACCAAAAGATATAAAAAATTTGACACCAAATGAAAAAGAAAAATTAGCAGAAGAAATAAGAGAATATATAATTAAAATAGTAGCAGAGAATGGAGGGCACTTAGCTTCAAATCTTGGAGTTGTCGAGTTAACAATTGCTTTGCATTCTGTTTTTGATGTTCCAAATGATAAAATTGTTTGGGATGTAGGGCATCAAAGTTATGTACATAAAATTATTACGGGTAGACGAGAGCAACTTAAAGACATTAGAAAATTCAATGCTATTGATGGTTTTCCAAAGACTAATGAAAGTCTAGCGGATTGTTTTAATACTGGGCATAGTAGTACGTCTATTTCTGCTGTGCTTGGTATGGCTAGAGCGAGAGATTTGCAAGGAAAAGAGAATAGTGCTATTGCTGTTATTGGTGATGGTGCATTGACTGGTGGTATGGCGCTAGAGGCTTTGAATGATGCGGGTTACAGCAACTGCAAGATGACTGTTATTTTGAATGATAATGAAATGAGCATTTCGCCTAATGTTGGTGGCCTTAATAAGTTTCTTGGAAAGCTAAGGACTAAAAAATTATATACAAGAACAAATAATTTATTAAAAAAGCAGATTAGTTCAATTCCTTTAGTTGGAAAGCCTACAGTTACTGCAGTTCAAAGAATCAAACGAAGCATAAAACAGTTGGTTATACATAAAATGTTTTTTGAAGATATTGGTTTTACTTATTTGGGTCCTGTTGATGGTCACAATATAGAAAAGCTTGAAAGTATACTTGAACTTAGCAAACAAGTTAATGGTCCGGTTTTGATACATGTTTTGACTAAAAAGGGAAAAGGGTATAAATTTGCTGAAGAAAATCCTGATAGATTTCATGCGACTTCGCCATTTGATATTGAAACTGGTGAACCTAAAAAGACAAAAGGAAAAGATTATTCTAAAGTTTTTGGTGAAAAGTTGATTGAACTTGCAAAAGAAAATGATAAAATAGTTGCAGTAACTGCATCTATGAAAAATGGTACAGGATTAGCCAAATTTGCTAAAGAGTTTCCATATAGAATTTTTGATGTAGGAATTGCTGAACAGCATGCTATTACAATGTCTGCAGGTATGGCAAAAGAAGGGATGATACCAGTTGTTCCAATATATGCATCTTTTTACCAAAGGGCATATGATCAAGTTATTCATGATGTTGCAATGCAAGATTTACCTGTTATTATGTGTGTTGATAGAGCTGGAGTTGTTGGGGCTGATGGAGAAACTCATCAAGGTACACTTGACATGGCATTTTTTAGATTGATTCCTAATTTGACAATTATGGCTCCTAAAGATTTTAAAGAATTAGAAGATATGCTAGAATTTGCTGTAAAACTAAAAAAGCCTGTTGTTATCAGGTATCCTAGAGGAGGAGAAGATAAAGAGATAAAGTTTGAGAAACATGATGTGATTGAACTTGGAAAAGCTGAAATTTTACAACAAATTGAAAATCCTCAATTAAGAGAAGGCAACCATCAATCTGTAACTATTGTGGCAATTGGTAAAATGGTAGCAAGGGCTGAAAAGAAAGCTCTTCAAATAAAACAAGAACATGGAATTGATGCTGAAATTATAAATGCAAGATTTTTAAAACCTCTTGATACTTCAACAATTTTGCAAAGTATTAAAAAGACTAAAAGTGTTATAACAATAGAAGATGGAACTGAGATTAATGGCTTAGCTACTGCTATAAAAGAGTTAATTGTGGATAACAATTTGCAAAATATAAAGTTTAAAAGTTATGCATATCCAGATGAGTTTATTCAACATGGTACTGTTGATGAACTTGAGAATTTGTATGGATTTAATGAATAAAATTAATAACGAATTTGAATGGAAACTAGTAAAAAGAACTGAATCCATTGAATATATATAAAGGAGATTGATAAAAATGATAAAAAATGCAATAGCATATATATTGAGAAAAAGAAATAGAACAGTC
>CAKPDZ010000015.1 GCA_934149155.1 uncultured Clostridia bacterium
TTTTTAATATATTTTCTTTATTTCTAGCTCTTCCTGCTATAAAAAATTCATATTTATTTTTCATAATCATTCTCCCTTAAAAATTACTATTTGTCTTCTCCATATTTTTTATTAATTACTGTACTCTATCTTTAAACATTTCATTTTTTGTCAACTCAATTAAAATGTCATTATTTTACAGTATCTTAAAAAAAAAGCATTATATTCCTTATTTCCTTTAACATTATTTCTCATCTTTAATATTTTTACTCTTTAATAATAATTCATCAAAATCAGAAACATATATTTTATCTTGTACTATTCTATATTTTTCAAATTCTGTTTCTGCATGTATTTTTGCCATTTCAGCAGATATTTTACCATTATCCTTTAACACATCATGATCCCATAATGTTAAAAATCCATTTAATCTTTCTTCCCAATCTTCCATTGTCATAGGAATATGTCTCATTGCTTGCATTTCAGCCAAATCTAAATATGCAGATACCATTCTCTCTAATTGTCCAATTTCTGTTTCTGATAAATAATTTTTTGCAATGACTACATCATATTTATGGATTTTACTATCAGGAGCTCCTTTCCACGATGTTAGTCCCATATTTTCTTTTTGGCTATCTGCTCTATTATATATAATTTCTGCAGCAGTGTTTCCAGAAACAGCATAATGTAATTTGTTTTGAACAGATGAAAAAAATCTAATTGTTGCTTTTGCTGTTTTATCATAGTCAATAGACGTTGCATAAATATCTGTAATTTTTTGATAAAATTTTCTTTCAGACATTCTAATTTCTCGTATTCTTTCTAATTGCTCTTCAAAATACTTCTTAGTTAAAATCGAACCATCATTTTTTAATCTTTCATCATCCATTACCCATCCTTTAATAGTAAAATCCTTTACTATTTGGTTAGCCCATTTTCTAAATTGTATAGCTCTTTCATTATCTACTTTAAATCCTACTGCTATAATCATTTGAAGATTATAATGTATTACATTTCTTGAAATTTTTCTATTTCCCTCATCTTGAACTATTAAGAAATTCTTAATAGTTGATTTTTCTTCTAATTCCTTATCTTCATATATCTTTTTTATATGTTGATTAATTGCAGATGTTGATACACCATATAATACTGATAACATTTTTTGAGTTAACCAAATATTTTCATCTTCATATCTCAATTCAACTCCATTTTCTCCTGCAGCTGCTACATATGTTAAATACTCAGCAGCACTTGAACGAATTAATTTATCTGCTTTTTTTCTATTATCATATTTCATTTATTATTCTTCCTCCATAACTTAATATTATATTTATCGATTTTATCTCGTTTTGTAGCTTTTGAATATTTGTATTATAGTTATCATCCAATAAATCTTTATTATTATAAGTTACATTAATTATTCTATTTATATCATAATATTTAAAACTTTTCCATAAACTTACAAAATTTATATTTTTCTCAATTTTACATCAAACATTTGTTTTTGTCAATGGTTAAAAATAAATTTCAAAATTTCTTTAAACTTCGAAATTTAAGTATTTATATTTTTTCAACAATCCTTCTACATAGTATATTTCTCCTGAACATTTACTCTCAAGTCCTGAAATTATTGATAACAATGTTGACTTTCCACAACCGCTTGGTCTTATTATACTTATATATTCCCCTTCTTTTATATCAGAACTTATATTTTTCACTTCCAATATCTTTTTCATATTTTATTTACCTCCATTTGATATATTTTATGAAAAAAATAAGAATACGCCACATATGACGTATTCCTTAGACTATTTGGATATTAAATTACAAATCAAATTACTTATTTCTGTTGGATTTTCTATAGGTAAACCTTCAATTAATCTAGCTTGAGCATATAGAACTTTAGTATATTCTTTAAGTTCATCTTTATTACTTTGATATAAGTCTTTTATTTTTTGAGCAATTGGATGGTTTTCATTAATTTCCAATATAGTTTGAGCTTTTATTTTTTCTTCATTATTTGGCATAGAATTGATAACTTTTTCCATCTTAACTGAAATTGCGCCTTCACTTGTTAAACATACTGGATGATTTTTTAATTTATGTGTATATCTTACTTTATCAACTTCTTCTCCTACCGCTTCTTTCATAACTTCAAACATATCTTTGTTTTCGTCATTTACTTTTTGAAGTTCTTCTTTTTCTTCTTTAGTTTCTAAATCTATATTATCTGCACATACATTTGCAAATTTCTTTCCTTCATATTCTTGTAATACTTGCATTACAAATTCATCTACATTTTCTGTTAAATATAATATTTCATATCCTTTATCTTTTACGCCTTCAACTTGCGGTAACATATCAATTTTATCAATAGATTCACCTGATGCATAATAAATAGTGTCTTGTCCTTCTTTCATTCTTGAAACATATTCTCCTAATGTTACTAGCTTCTTTTCTGATGAAGAATAGAACATTAACAAGTCTTTTAATTTATCTTTATTCATTCCATAATTATCATAAGTTCCATATTTTAATTGCATTCCAAATGTATTAAAGAACTTTCCATATTCTTCTCTTTCATTTTTCATCATATTTTGTAATTCTGATTTTATTTTATTTTCAAGATTTTTAGCTATAATTCTTAATTGTCTATCATGTTGTAGCATTTCTCTTGAAATATTTAAAGATAAATCTGGACTATCTACTAGTCCTTTTACAAATCCAAAATAATCTGGTAATAATTCGCTACATCTATCCATTATTAATACACCATTTGAATATAGTTGAAGTCCTTTTTCATATTCTTTTGAATAATAATCATATGGTAAATGTGATGGTATATATAATAGTGCATTATATATAAATTGACCTTCTACTGATGAGTGAATTACTTTTAAAGGTGGCATAAAATCATTAAACTTTTCTGTATAGAAACTGTTATATTCTTCTTTAGTTACTTTGCTTTTTTCTTTTTTCCAAATTGGAATCATACTATTTATCGTTTCTGTCTCTATATGTGTTTCATATTCATCTTCTGTTCCTTCTTTTTTATGTTGATGTTCTACATCCATTTTTATAGGATGTCTTATATAATCAGAATATCTTTTTATTAATTCTTGAATTTTATATTGGTCTAAAAATTCACTATATTTTTCGTCTTCGTTATCTTCTTTTATGTGCAATGTTATTGTTGTACCAATGTCTTCTTTTTCACATGGTTCTATTGTATATCCTTCTACTCCTGTTGATTCCCATTTATGTGCTTGTGCTTCATCAACTGATTTACTTTCTACTGTTACTTTGTCACTTACCATAAATGCTGAATAGAACCCAACTCCGAATTGTCCTATGATATCAATATCTTCTTTTTTCTCATTTGCTTCTTTAAATGCTAATGATCCACTTTGTGCAATTGTTCCTAAATTGTTCTCAAGTTCTTGTTCTGTCATTCCACATCCATTGTCTTTTATTATTATTTGACGATTTTCTTTGTCAATTTTTATTTTGATTTCTAATTTTGATGTGTCTACATTTAAATTTTTGTCTGTTAGTGAACGATATGCTAGTTTGTCTATCGCATCACTTGCATTTGAGATTAGCTCTCTTAAAAATATTTCTTTGTTTGTATAAATTGAATTTATCATTAAATCTAGTAGTCTTTTTGACTCTGCTTTAAATTGTTTTGTTTCCATATTAAAACACTCTCCTTTGATATTGCTATTATATATCTATGTTTTAGCAATGTCAATAAGAGAGTGCTAGTTTTCACAAACTTTTCACAATTAATAACTTATAAAATCCTTATTTAAAGTTAATTACACAAATATAACTTGCCCAAAGTTCATTAGGTTCCATACCATGCCAAAGATTAGCTCGAAACCAATCTCCAAATCCAATTTTATCAGATTCAATAAAAAATTCATATTCTGTATAAGAATTTAATTTTTCCATTATTTCTTGTATAGTTGGCATAATTTCTTGATATATTTGCGGAGATAATTCTTTTTCAGTATATTCCTCATACCATGCCTTAAATTCGTCATTTTTATCTTTATGATGTTCTATCATATTTTTGGCATATTCTTTGCCTATAACAGATGTTGAAGATATGTCAATAAAGTCACTTACTCCTAGTACAAATGTTATTGTTGTTTCCATTTTAAAACTATTTTCTTCATATTTTACAATATTCTTTTTTAAATATTCTTTCAGTATTTTTAAAACTTCACTGGCAATTCTAGATTTATATTCTATTTCCCGAACATTTGCTTTTAAAGAATTTTTAATAATTTCTTCTTCTCCTTTTATTACTGTTAATTGTTCATTAACCTTTTTTACTTGTTTTTCTAAGTTACTTTTGTTTTTTAATTTTTCCATAATTATATCTCCTTTAAAATATTTATTTTTTACTTGTTGTATTTATATAAACCTGTGAAAAACAGGAGAATTTTTATAAAATCTTAGTATCTTAACTAATATCGATTATTATTATAGCACGAATTCTATTTTTTGTCTATCTAATAATCTTTTATAATCCCATAATAGCTGTAGCAATATTAAAATACACTAATACTGAAAGAATATCAACAATAGTAGTAATCAAAGGAGCAGCCATAATTGCTGGATCCCACTTTAGTTTCTTAGCAAGCAAAGGCAATAAACATCCAATTGATTTAGATAATATTACTGTAGTAGTTATACTTAGCCCTACTGTACAGGCTAATTGTAAGTTTTTATATTGTGCAAAAATTCTTAAGCCATTAATAGTTGCTAATGATATTCCCACTATAACAGCTATTCTTATTTCTTTCCATAAAATTTTAAATACATCTTTTACTTCAAGTTCATCTGTTGCAAGACCACGAATTATAAGTGTCGAACTTTGTGACCCACAGTTTCCACCTGTATCCATTAGCATCGGAATAAAAGCTACTAATAATGGTACTGCTGCAAATGCATTTTCGTAATTTGTTATAATTGTTCCTGTTATAGCAGATGAAAGCATCAATATAAGCAACCAAACAATTCTATTTTTAGCATGTTTGAATACTGATGTTTCAAAATAGCTTTCTTCTGTTGGCGCCATAGCCGCCATTTTTTCAAAGTCTTCTTCTGCTTCATCTTGTAATACATTTATAGCATCATCTACTGTTACTATACCTACCAATCTATTTTCATTATCAACTACGGGTAATGCATATAAATCATATTTATCAAATTTTTTTGCAACTTCTTCTTGGTCTTCTAATGTATTTACAGATATTATATTTGTTTCCATATTATCTACAATTAAAGAATCTTCTTTTGCTAATAATAATTCTTTTATACTTATAGTTCCTTGTAATTTTCTATTTTTTTCTAATACATAACATGTATAAATTGTTTCTGAATCTGTACCTATTTTACGTATTCTCTCTAATGCTTGTTCTATAGTCATATTCTCTTTTAGGTCTATAAACTCAGTTGTCATTATACTTCCAGCACTATCATCAGGATATTTTAATAATTCATTTATTATTTTTCTGTCATTTTTGTCTACATTTCTTAAAATTCTTGTTACAACATTTGATGGCATTTCTTCTATTAAATCTACAGTATCATCCATAAATAATTCATCTAATACATTTTTCAATTCTGTATCTGTTAAGTCTTTTATTAATTTTTCTCTCATATCTGTTTCCATATAAGAAAATGCCATACCTGCTTTTTCTTTTGACAGTAATCTAAAAAGAATAACAGCTTGTTCTTTATCTAATTCATCTAATATCTCTGATATATCAGCACTTTTCATTTCTTTAAGTTCTTTTTTTAGTTGTGTAAATTGTTTGTTTTCAATTAATTCTTTTATTTCTTCTATATTCATTTTTCACCCTCCAATCTCATTAAAGTCCCATTATATGTGTCGCAACTTGGAAATACACCAATATTGAACACACATCTACAACTGTTGTAATTAATGGTGCTGCCATAATTGCAGGGTCTAATTTTAATCTTTTAGCAAGTAGAGGTAATGTACAACCTATTACTTTAGCCACAACTACTGTTGCTATTAAAGTAATACTTAAAACAATTGCAAGTTGAAAATTTTGATATTGAATCATTATTCTTATCATATTTACAATTGCCAAAGCAATACCAACTACTAATGCTACTCTAATCTCTTTCCAAAGTACTCTGAATACATCTTTTAGTTTAATCTCATCTGTAGCAAGTCCACGAATTATAAGCGTTGAGCTTTGTGATCCACAATTTCCACCAGTTCCCATTATCATAGGAATAAATGCTACTAATACTGGTACTACCGCAAATGCATCTTCATATTTGGTTAAAATATTTCCTGTAAATGCTGAAGATAACATTAATATTAATAACCATAATATTCTGCTTTTAGCATGTTTGAATACTGAAGTTTGGAAATATCCTTCTTCTGTTGGCGTTATTGCTGCCATTTTTTCGAAATCTTCTTCTACTTCGTCTTGTAATACATTAATAGCATCATCTACTGTTATTATTCCAACTAGCCTATTTTCATGGTCTACAACTGGTAATGCATAAAAGTCGTATTTATCAAATTTTTTAGCAACTTCTTCTTGATCTTCTAATGTATTTACAGATATTATATTTGTTTCCATTAAAGTTCCTATTTTTGTTTCTTTTCTACTTAATAAAATATCTTTAATATTTATAAGACCTTTTAGTATTCTTTCTGAACTTAATACATAACATGTATAAATTGTTTCTGAATCGACTCCTATTTTTCTTACTCTTTTTAGTGCCTCTTCTGCTGTCATATCTTCTTTTAAATCGATAAATTCTGTTGTCATTATGCTTCCTGCACTATCTTCAGGATATTTTAATAATTCATTTATTACCTTTCTATCTTCATGTGGAATTGCTTTTAAGATTTTAGGAACTATATTTGATGGCATTTCTTCTATCAAATCTACTGTGTCATCCATAAATAGTTCATCTAATACATTTTTCAATTCTATATCTGTTAAATCTTGTATTAGTTTTTCTCTTATGTCTGATTCCATATGTGAAAATGTTTCTCCTGCTTTTTCTTTCTGTAATAGTCTAAATACTATTATTACACTTTCTTTGTCTTCTAGTTCATTTAATAGTTCTGATATATCTGCACTATTCATTTCTTCTAATTTTCTTTTTAATGTTGAAAATTTTTTATTTGCAACTAATTCTTTTATTTCTTCTATTTCCATTTCTTCCCCCTATTAATTTAAATAAGAAATGGATTAAAAAATAACGTATCAAAAAATGAGCAAAGAACTTTTCCTCATTTTTTGATATATCATCATTTTATCCATTTTCAGCTTTGGATTTTCTCGCGGTTCTTCACTCATTTTCCTCACGCTCCTTTTGTTTTATTATATTTTATTTTCTGCCTACATAGTAGTTTTTCTTGCCTCTTTTAATAATTATATATGTATCATCTATGAACATTTCATCTGTTATTGTTGTTGTTACATCTGTAACTTTTTCTCCATTTATAGAAACTGCTCCACTTTGTGTAAATTCTCTTGCTTCTCTTTTGCTAGAAGCGGCTCCAACCTTAACTATCATATCAACTATTCCTATATTGCTTTCTACATCTTTGATATCTTGTTCATCAAATAAGTCTGAAATATCTTGTTTAGTTAAGTTTTTGAATTCATTATTAAATAAACTTTGTGCTAATTTTTCTGCTCTTTCGTATTCTTCTTTTCCATGTAAGAATGTGATAATTTCTCTTGCTAATGCTTTGTGTGCTTCTCTTAATTCTGGATGTTCTGCATTTTTATTTGCATATTTTTCAATTTCTTCTTTTGATAAGAATGTATATATTTTTAAATAATCTATTACCATACTGTCTTCTACATTTATAAAGAATTGATATAGTTTATAACTTGATGTTTTATTTTTATCTAACCATAATGCATTTCCTTCACTTTTTCCGAATTTTTTTCCTTGTGAGTCTGTAACTAATGGCATTGTAAATCCATATACTTCGTCACCTGTTGACCTTCTTATTAAGTCTATTCCTGCTGTGATATTTCCCCATTGGTCAGATCCTGCACATTGTAGGTCTACTCCATTAAATTCATGTAAATGCTTGAAGTCTAGTGCTTGTAATATCATATATGAAAATTCTGTATATGTAATTCCTGTGTCAAGTCTTCTTCTTATTATATCTTTATCTAACATGTAATTTACATTAAAATATTTTCCGTAATCTCTTAGAAAATCTATTACATTTATATCTTTATACCAATCATTATTATTTACAACTTCAAATCCAAATATTTTTTCTACTTGTGCTTTTAAACATTCAAAGTTGTGTTTTACTTGTTCTTTGCTTATCATTGCTCTTTCTGTTGTAGGTCTTGGATCTCCTATCATTCCTGTTCCTCCACCTACTAAAAGTATTGGATGATGCCCTGCTTCTTTTAATCTTTTTGATATTAAAAAGCTTGATAAATGTCCAACATGTAAACTGTCTGCTGTTGGATCTGTTCCTATATAAAATGTTAGTCCACCTTTGTTTAATTTTTCTTCTAATTCTGGACTTGATATGTCTTTTATTAGCCCTCTCCATTTTAATTCTTCTACTAATGTCATCGATGTTACTCCTTTCAAATTCTCACTTAAATTCTATCATATTATACCATATTCTCTTTTTTTTGGCAATTATTTTTGAATTTTTTACAGGGCAATGTCATTAACTTAAGTGAAAAAAGAGAAAACTAACAAAAAAATTGTTAATTTTCTCTTTTTTTGACATTGGATTATTCTTCTTTTTTCTCATTGGAAGTCTCTTCTATCTGATTCATCATTATTTGAATTTGACTAGTTCTTTTTTCACCAAAGATTCCCTCTCTAATGTAAAATTCTCCTAACATCAGCAAATATTTTTCATCTTGATTTTTCTCTCCCATTCTTCCTCTTGACTTATATTGCCTTTCTAGTTTGTCGTACAATTCTTGATATTCTTTGAATTTTTGATTCTTTTTTACTTCATCCCAAATTAATAAGATTATTAAAAATATCCATCCGATTATAAAGAATAATTTAACACCTCTTGAGTCCACTCCTGTAACCCATATTATGCACGTCGCTACAGCCATCTCTGTCCATACAAGTCCATACGCCATTTTTCCAAATCCTGTCATAATAACATCCTCCTAAAAAATTTTTTAATACTTTGTCTTCTCCTTGCTGAAAAATAGAGTTATTAATTAGTTACCTTGGTATTATACTATATTATCATAAACTTTGCAAATTATTTTAACTCTTCTTTCCCCCTCTTTACTATTTATAAATATTTTCTATAATCCCCTCTGCAATGGCATTTGCATATTCTTCTATATTTTCATCGAACAATTTATTATCTTTATCATTAGAAATAAAGCTTAACTCAATTAAGCAACTTGGCATATTAGTGTTATTTAATACATAATAATTTGAATCTTCACTTTTAATTGTTCCGTACTTTATTCCTCTATTACTTTGAATATTAGTGTTTTCTAATTTTCCCAATATTATTTCTGCCAATTTAGTATCTGAATCTCTCTTTTGGCTATTAGCCCATATTTCAACTCCATTACCATTATCAGCACTATTTCTATGTATAGAAACAAACAAATTAGCCTTCTTTTTATTTGCAAATTTACACCTGTCTTGCAAACTTATAGATTTGTCCTTTTCTCTTGTCATAATCACCTTTATTTTTCGCTTACTATACTTATCTTCAAGTTTCTTTTTAATTAGTTTAGTTACTTGTAAAGTATCATCTTTTTCATATCTATTTTCATATGTAGCTCCAACATCAGAGCCACCGTGCCCGAGCATCAAGGCATACAATAATTTTCTTATTTTTATTTATTATATTTATAAAAGCTGCTATTATTATAACACCAATTATTAATAAAGTTACTATAAATATTAAAAATTTAAAATTTCTTTTCATATTTTACCTTCTATATTTAATATTATTTATATTTATCTACATTGCTTATTTTTCTAAATTGTATTGAAAGTTAATTTCACTTTAAATAAATCTCCATCAAGTTTTAACTCGAATTTTCCATGTTGTAATTCAGTCAAATTCTGTGCAATTGAAATACCAAGTCCGCTTCCCTCTGAAGTTCTTGATTTATCGCCTCTAACAAATCTTTGCATTAGTTCATCAGCAGAAATGTTAAGCCTATCTTTCGAAATATTCTTTATTTCTATTTGCACATTTGGGACCGGTTCTGTTTTGTGCACTTTTATGTCAACATACACTCTTGAATTTTCTAATGCATATTTTGAAATATTACTATATAAGTTCTCTATAATTCTATACATATATTTACTATCGGCCATAATATTAATTTCATTTTGATTTGAATTTATTATTGGTTCTAATTCTCGTTTTTTAAACTTATCTTCAAACTCTCCTGTTGCTTGTTTAATAAGTTCTACTATATTGATTTTTTCTAATTTCATAGCTATATTTCCTGTTGATACTTTTGAAGCTTCTACAAGATCTTCTGTAAGCTTTTTTAACCTTTGCGATTTATTTTCTAATATTTCTATATATTCTCTTGCCTTTTCATCTTGAATATTCTCTTGTTTTAACAAATCTACATAATTAATTATTGATGTTAATGGAGTTTTTATATCATGTGAAACATTTGTTATTAATTCTGCTTTCATTCTCTCACTTTTCATTCTTTCTTGTACTGCATTTTCGAATCCATTAGAAATATCATTTAAGTATCTTACCGAATTTTTAAATACATTCTCAAACTCTTTTTCATCAAGTACATCTTTTGTGTTACCTTCATATACATCTTTTAATTTTTTCTCTATTTGTAAATATCCCTTAAAGATTTTTATTATTTTATATAAAGCAAAACCCATTAGTCCAATTGTTATTATTGGAAACATTGGACTATTTACGTTTATTGCTACAATCAACAGCCATACAAAAACTGTTAAGCCTGTTGTAATTATTACTTTAGCTGTTGTATTGGGCGAATATGTAATTGTATTCCAAATGTCGTTCATTTTTTTTGCAAATTTTCTGCATAGTTTTAAAAACCATAACACCACTTTTCCAGTTATAGATGTTTTTAAAAATTGCTTTGCCTTTATTCTTTTTATAATAGTTGTTAGAGTAATTATTGCACAAATATATATAGTAAAATATGCTGTTACTGCTATAGCGTTTATTGCATTATAGTCATTTTCCGCAAATTCTAACAATATGAACGGCATACAACTAATCAACATTGCACAAAAAACTATGATTTCTATAGGGATCCTATCAAAAGTATTAATTTTTACTATACCTTCTTCATTACCATCATGTCCTATCTCATTTGTTAGATATATAATAAGTAATAATGTTATTAGTACGCTTATTGGTAAAAATACATATACATTATTATTGATTGGTTCAATCATACTTAAAAATGTTGTTGCCATTTCCCTTTCTGTACTTAAATTCAGTTCTTCTGTATATGAACTATAAATTTCAAAATCTTTCGCACTTGCTGAAACATATTCAATATATCTTCCATCATCAAGTCTTGTATCAGTTCTTGTAGTGTCTGTTGTGTAATATGTAATTGAGAAATTTTTTAAATATCTATCTCCATATTGTTCAATACTTTGTGAATCTGTCTGTATGTCCCCATTTAAAATGTTAACTTTTTTGAACTTTGAACTTTGACCCTCTTTGGTTCCTGGGTTCTCTTGGTTGTATTCTGAATTTGAGGTAGAATTTATTTGTTCTTTTATTTCATCAATTGTATTTTTTCTTATATTAGTAATAGCTTTATTTTTATAAATAATCAAAAAATCCATGCTCTTTAGACTATTATAATTTGAATAATTATTTTGCACATCCAAGTAATATATATCCATATCTCCATCTTTTACACTATCATATGAACTATTATTATGAATCAATCCTTCTGCCCTATCTTCTAATGTCATTAAATAATCATAAGCAAACTTTTCTGACTCAAAATATTTATCTTCATTAAAATAATCTGAATTTCTTATTGCTATGCACATAACAGATAAAATAAGTATTACTGTTGATATAGATAAGACCACATAACTTAACGCTTTTAAGAATTTATTATTTTTCATTTTCTCCTCCTTGCACATTTGGGACCGGTTCTCTGCTGTGCAATTTTATATCCAACTCCCCATATAACCTTCAAATATTTAGGTTCCTTAGGATTTATTTCGATTTTTTCTCTTATATGTCTTATATGTACGGCAATTACATTTTCTGCTGCATAGCATTCTCCATCCCACACATTTGTATATATTTCTTCAATTGAAAATACTCTTCCTTTGTTTTTTGTCAAAAATTTTAATATATTGTATTCTGTAGGAGTCAACTTTACTTCTTTTCCATCTACTATTACTTGTTTTAAATCATCATTTATTATTAGCTCTCCATTTTGTATAATATTTTCTTCTTTTTGACTAGAAGAGGTATCACTATCATTCCCATTATTTTCTCCGCCAAATTTAGTATATCTTCTTATCAATGCATTTACTCTTGCTATTAGTTCTACAGGATTAAATGGTTTTGTAACATAATCATCTGCTCCTACATTTAACCCATTTATTTTGTCTATATCTTCTGATTTTGCTGATAGCATTATTACTGGTATGTTTTTGTCTTTTCTTATTTCTTCTAATGTTTCTATTCCATCTTTGTTTGGCATCATTATATCTAATATTACTAATTGTATTTCATTTTTCTTAATTTCTTCTAGTGCCTGCTCTCCATCATATGCTTTTATTATTTTATAGTTTTCTTTTCCTAAATATATTTCAATTGCTTTTACAATTTCTTTATCATCATCTACTACTAATATATTATACATTTTTCTTTTCCCTTTCTTCATCTATATTATAACAGATTTTTATTAATATGAAATAAAGAAAATATTAAGTTTTTATTAATTTACAAAAATAGGAGAAAATCTCAAATATATAGACTTTCTCCTATTTATGTTCTAATTTTTATTAAATATATATTATAATATTCTTCTTCTTTTTAATTCATCTGATAATTTTCCAAAATTATTCATATCAAAAATATACCCTTCCATGCCACATTTTTTGGCAACTTGTATATTCTTTTCAATATCATCTATAAAAAAGCATTCTTGTGGAATTAATTCAAATTTTTCAAATAGTCTATAATATATTTCTTTATTTATTGACATTTTTGTATACCATTGCATTACTTCTTCTACACTATTTTTTAAATTTTCTGGTAATTTTTCTTTAAATAATGGAATAGCTTCTTGACAACTCATTGAACCATCATCTAGCTTAAGCCACTCTTTAGATTTGAAAATCACTTTTTTTAATATCTCTTGCTCTTCTTTATTATCCGAATAATTTGCTACAATTTTATCTTCATTCCATTCTACTAGAACATTTCCAAAGTCAAATATTATATTTTTTATCATTGCTTTTTCTCCTAATATTTTTCAATCACGCTTATATTATCAAAAAAATCAAAAAATAAAAGCTTTAGACCGAACCTTATTTATATATAACTTTCTTTATTATTCAACATTGCTATTATATCTTTTAATTTAGGATTATTTCGTTTAGAATATTTTTTAAGTAAACCTTTATACTCTAGATTAAGCCCATCTATATTTTTAAAATCTTCTGGCTTTATTATCTTAGGTAGTTCTGCTACTGATGTTACTCCTGCTGATTTTAAAACATGTTTTACAAATTCAGCACAATAGAAATTGTTTTTTCTTTTAATTTTCTTTTTTATGCTTACACATATAAGTCCTAATATATTAAAACTGTATTTTTGTTTATGTATATTAAAATGATTTATAATTTTTCCTAATCTTTCATATTGCTCATTTTCAATACTTAGTGAATATATTTCTGTTCTTGTATTTTTAAATCTCTTAAAAGTGCCATATTTTATATTTTCATGGACAAATCCTCCCCAAAATGGATTATATGGATTTAGCCTTCCAAAGCTGTACATTTCTTCTAAATTTTCATCTAATGATATTGAAATATGTGAAAATTCATCTTTTGTATAATATTTAATTATTGTTGATAAGGCTGTTCCTGTGTGTGTTAATATAATATAGATTTTTTTCATTGTTTACCTTTCTTGTTTTTATTATTGTAGTATATTATTTGTGGTTCATTTATAGTTCCTTTGTGGTTTGATAACTTTTAATGTGTTTTTAAATATTGTATGTATTCTTCTAGACACATATTCAATTCATTCATTTTTTTTGCATGTTCTACACCAACATATCTCCAATGCCATGATTCATATGATATTTTTGTGATATCTTCTTTGTCTTTTGGATACCTTAATATAAAACCATAATTTTCTGCATTTTTTTGTAACCATTTAAATCCATCTAATTTTTCAAATCCATTATCTACTTTGTTGAAGTCTACTGCAAGTCCTAAATTGTGGTCACTTGAACCTGGCTTATTTATATATTCATTTGTCAATTCTTCCGCCTCGTCTTGTGTTTTTCCTTCTTGTAAATATTTTTTTAAGCTTGCATCATATAGTTCTTTTTGTCTTGCTACGCTTCTATATGCTGATTGTATCCAAATATTGGTTATTCCATCCATTTTCATTTGATTCATCATGTCATTTAATTCTCCAATTGCTCTGGCATCAAATTGTCTTGTTTTGTCTATGTTTTCTACTTTTACTGTAAAATTTTCTGGTAATAAGTTTTCGTAATTCGCAAGAGTTAGTCTCCAATCTGTTATTTCTTTTTCTGGTTGTTGTTCTTGCTTTTGGTTCTGATTTTGATTTTGGCTTTGCTCATTTGCTTGTTCTTCTTCAACTTTGTTTTCTTCTTGTTCTGATGCTGTTTGTTCTACTTGATTTGTTGTTGTTTCTACTGTTGTTTTGTTTTTTGATTTTTTTACTATTATTGTGATTAATATAATTATTATTAATATTATTATTGCAATTTTTCTTTTATTTAGTTGTTTTCTTTTATTATTTGTTTTAATGCTTGTTTTTTTCTTTAACCTTTTTCCTTTGGTATTATGATGTTTTCCCCTTGGTACTTTTTTCATTTATCCTACCTCTTTTCAAGATATTTTATTTACCTCGTTTTTATTGTACTATAACATCTTTAAAAATGCAATAATAGTTCGGCTAGATTTTTACATATTTTTTGCACATTTGGAACCGGTTCTCTGCTGTGCAAATGCACATTTAGGAACCGGTCCCAAATGTGCATTTTTTCTATTCTTATTCCGTTCCTCCTGTCGGCTTATCTTTTATATTAGTAAAATATCCTGGCGTTTCTGCTGTGTCTATGCGTGCATATGTTGCATCTATGTAGTTTGAATTGTATGTTGTGCCATTGCCTCCTATAATATTATTATCTCCTCTAAACATATTAGTTGAATTTTCTACAGCAATAGTGTTCCATCCTGTATTTTCTTCTTCATTATATTCTTTAACATAAATTTTTATTAGTTCACCACATCCAGCAAACATTCCTGTCATATTATTTACATTACTTATATTCCAATTACTTATATCTAATTCTAATAATCTATAACATCCATCAAATAACACCTGCATATTTTTTACATTACTTGTATCAAAATTACTTACATCCAATTCTGTCAATTGGCTACAGCCTGCAAACATTCCTGATAAGCTTGTAACTTTACTTGTATTAAAGTTTTTTATATTTAATTCTGTCAAACTATTGCAATACGAAAACATACTCCTCATATCAGTCACTTGACTTGTATCAAACGAAGTTATATCTAGCTTAATTAAATTTTTGCATTTGTAAAACATTTCATTCATAGTTATAACATTACTGGTATTAAAATCACTTACGTCAACTTCTAATAATCCATTACATGCATAAAACATTGTTGCCATATTAGTTACTTTTTCTGTATTAAAGTTACTTACACCTAAATTAGTTATATTATAGCACTGTGAAAACATTCTGCTCATATCTGTAACATTCCCCGTCTCGAAGCTATTTATTTTTAATTCATTTAAGCTTGTACATCCCAAAAACATAGCGTGCATATTTGTAACTTGACTTGTATCAAAATTATTTAAATCTAAATTATTTAAGTTTTCATCTCCGTTAAACATCGCTAGCATATTTTGAGTTCCGGATGTGCTAAAATTTCCAAATTCTATATTTTTAAGATTAATCAAATATCTAAATAAATATTGTGCTTCTTTATTTGCATAAATTATTTCTTCGCTTACAAATGTTAATTCATATAATCCATTATTGTCAGTATCCGTATAATACCCAATTATACTTTCATCTTGTTTTTCTGATGCATCAAATCTTGCTACTATTTGGTCTGAATATTCTGGCTCTTTTCCTTGTTCAAATTTTATTGATTCAATTTTTTCTTTAGCAATGGAACTAGTTAAATATTTACCACTTGCATCCTCTGATCCTGCTACAACCATTCTATTAGGCTCTGCCATTTTAAAGTTTAAGTATGATTTTAAGATTGTATTTTCTGGTATAGTTTCTGTTGTTTCATTTTTATATTTGAATGTGATATATACTTCTTTTGTCTCCCCTTGTGTTATTAGTTGTCCTATTTGAAACCCTTCTGTTGTTATCTCAAATGTGATATCTGGATTATCATAAAAATCATCATCATATATAACTCCAACAAATGGTATTTCTTCTTCTGAATTATTGTATACTGTAATTTTATATCTGATTTCTGATTCCGGATTTGTTTTTGATAGTTCTATTGTACTATTTAACATAGTTCCTAAAAAATTATCTATTTTGCAATTGCTTATGTTCGCATCTACATCACTTACACATTCCACATCTGTTATAAATACTCCACTTTGTGCATCCGCTATTACTTTTCCCTCTATTTCTCCTGTTACTGATTCTATTGATGCATATCCTATTCCCATTACTATTGCAGCTAACAACATTGCAAATAATAACATTATATTTTTACTTATTTTTAGCTTTTGCATGAATGTTCTCCTTTTAATTCTCTAATATAATTTTTTCAATTTTATAAAACCTATTCTTTTTTACTAATTTTATTTTTTCCTTAAGTTATATACTTAAAGAAAAACATCACATTTCCGTAACTCAGTAGTTGCAAGATGTACATGAGTTTCGCCTATTATAAAAAATTAAGTCTTTTAGTTTAAAAATATAATTTAATTAATGTCGAAAAAAGTATTGATATATCAACTATTTATTGCTATAATGAACTTAAGTTTTGACGTCTTTAAGTATATAACTTAAAGAAAAAATTTAATATTTATAATCACTTTTTGCACATTCTTTCTTATGAACTGTAAATTTTTTTAATAATATCTTTTACTTTTATAAAATTTAGTATATAATCTATTTTAGATAAATTTTACGAAAGGATGCAAAAGATGGAACATTGGAGTATAGAAGACTATAAGAACTTCACAAATAATAAAATAAAAAGAACTAAATACAGAGCAAATAAAACCTCTATAGACGGTCATACATTCGATAGCCAAAAAGAAGCGGATTATTACTGCCAATTAAAACTAAGATTGCAAGCAAAAGAAATTAATGGTTTCTGTTTACAACCAACATTTATGCTAGCACCTGGTTTAAAATATAAAGCTGATTTTATTGTTTTTAACACTGATAATTCTTATGATGTTATTGATGTAAAAGGTGTTAGAACTAAAGAATACATTACTAAAAAGAAAGTTTTTGAAGACAAGTATAATATGAAAATTATAGAAATCTAAGTCTGTCAATAGGATATTCCTTTTTGGCAGATTTATTTCATATTTCATCTATTAGAAAACTTTAAAATATAAACTTTGAATGAAATGGCGAATGTACATGGAGAAACACTAGAGCTTCTATACAGTTTTATGGAAAGAGTTCACGATAGTGGAAGGGTGCCATAAAACAAATTAGAAGCTCTTAAGTTTCATAATAAGCCGAGCCATGAAATGAAAAGCTTATATTTTAAAGTTTTCTTTTTATTTCCTATAATATGAAAAATCTGCCAAAAAGGAATATCCTATTGACAGACTTCATTTTTTTCATTTAATATTTCAGTTTTATCTTGTTCTGTAATAAACTTATATTTCACCATTTTATCTAAAACCTGAACTTGTCTTTGTTTAGCCAAATTCAAATGTTTAGTTGGGCAATACGCAGAAGGAGCATTAGGAATACCAGCCAGCATACTAGCCTCATTTCTATTCATATCTTTAGGCTCTTTGCCATAATAACCTTCAGACGCATCATTTACGCAATAATATCCATCTCCAAAATAACTTGTATTTAAATATAATTCTAAAATAGTATCTTTATCACAATTTCTTTCAATTTCATATGCCATATACATTTCAGCAACTTTTCTTAGTGCAGACTTTTCTTGTGTAAAATAAATATTTTTGGCTAACTGCTGTGTAATAGTGCTTCCACCTTCTTGTAATTCCCAAGATTTTATATTTACAAAAACAGCTCTAGCTATAGCAATAGGATCAATCGGTCCATGCTTATAAAACCTTCTATCTTCTACTGCAATTACAGCATTTTTATAAAAATCTGGTAAATCTTTTAGCTCTGTATAATTTTCTTGGCTTTTTATTTGAGTAACTTTATCTGCTACACTCTTTTTATCAAGAACTTCTTTATATATTTTGTGCCCTTTATATGCTAATATTCCTCCTGCTATTGCTATTACAATTATTAGTAGTAATATTATTCTTTTTATTAATTTCATAATTAGTACATCCTTTTTTATTTTTATTATACTTTTAAATTGTGACTAAAAAGTGACAATTTTCGGAATAAATATTATTGCTCCAATTATTACAGCTCCAATTGCTAAAGTCAATACTGCTCCAGCAGCAATATCTTTAGCTAATTTGGCTTGAGGATTTTTTTGAGGACTTACCATATCTACAACAGTCTCTATGGCTGTATTAAATAATTCTGCTGATATTACCATTACAATTGCTATAATTATAATACACCATTCAATTTTACTTAATTTTAATAATATGCCTAAGGCAATGACTACTGCCATTGCCAATACATGAATTTTCATATTTCTTTCAGTTTTAAATGAAGAAATAAAGCCTTCTATTGCATATTTAAAACTATTTATCATTTTTTTATATTCTTGTTTTGGATTCATATTCGCTCCTTAACATTATTTTACTAATCTTTCTGTTTCTTTTGCTATCATTAATTCCTCATTTGTTGGAACTACATAAACTTTTACTTTAGAATCTGGTGTAGAGATTTCTTTTTCTTCTCCTCTCATGTTGTTTGCATCAACATCAACTTTTACTCCCATAAATTCTAGTTTTTCGCAAATTCCTCTTCTTATGTTTATTTGGTTTTCTCCAACTCCACCTGTAAATACAATGTAATCTACTCCGTTCATTGCAACTGCATATTTAGCAACATATGATGCAATTTCATATTTAAATTTTTCAATTGCTATTGCAGCTCTTTCGTTATCTCCATAAGATGCAGCTTCTATTTCTCTAAAATCTGGAGCTAATCCTGATATTCCTTGAACTCCTGATTTTTTATTTAATACATTTTCAGCTTCTTCTGCTGTCCATCCTTCTTTTTTCATTAAGAATGTTACTACTGATGGATCTAAATCTCCAGAACGTGTTACCATTGGAATACCTGCAAGTGGTGTTAATCCCATACTTGTGTCAACTGATTTTCCACCTTGAACAGCACATATACTTGATCCTTGTCCTAAATGACATGTAACTATTTTTAAATCTTCTACATTTTTTCCAACTATTTCTGCTAATCTTTGTGATACATACATATGTGAAGTTCCATGGAAACCATATTTTCTAATTCCATATTTTTCATAATATTCATATGGTATTGGATAAATATATCTTTCTTTTGGCATTGTTTGATGGAACGCAGTATCAAATACTCCTACCATTGGCTTTCCTGGCATTACTTTTTGGCATGCTTCTATTCCAATAATTCCTGCTGGATTGTGTAATGGTGCTAAATCAATACATTCTTTTAAAACTTTTACAACTTCATCTGTAATAACTACTGATTGATTGATTTTTTCTCCACCATGAACTAATCTATGTCCGATTGCAGATATTTCATCTAAACTATCTATTACTTTATATTCTGGATTTATTAATTGTTTTAATGTAAAATCAACTGCTTCTTCATGTGTCTTTGCTGGATGTTGTATTTCAATTTTTTGTCCATTTACTTTATGTGTTATAAATGCTTCATCTTCTCCTATTCTTTCATACTTTCCAGAAGCTAAAACCTCTTCTGTTTCCATATTTATTAATTGATATTTTAGTGATGAACTACCACAATTTAATACTAATACTTTCATTTTTCATTTTCCTTTCTAATTTTTTTTAATAACTTTTTCAGTTTCTTTTGCTATCATAAGTTCCTCATTTGTTGGAACTACATAAACTTTCACTTTAGATTCTGGTGTAGAAATTTCTGCTTCCTCTCCTCTTGCTAAATTAGCTTTTCCTGAAATTTCAACTCCTAAATATTCTAAATATTTACAAATTTCACTTCTTGAATATGGTGATTTTTCTCCAACTCCTGCAGTAAATGTTATAACATCTATTCCTTCCATAGCAACTGCACATTTTGCAATATATCCAGCAATAGCATAATGATAAGCATCAAGTGCCAATTTAGCTTGTTTTCCTCCTGCCAAAGCTTCAGCCTCAATATCTCTAAAATCTACTGAAACCATTGACATTCCAAATACTCCAGACTCTTTATTTAAAATTGTTTCAGCCTCTTCTGCTGCTAATCCTTCTTTTTTCATTAAATATGTTACTACTGATGGATCTAAATCTCCAGAACGTGTTCCCATCGGAATTCCACCAAGTGGTGTTAATCCCATACTTGTTTCAACTGATTTCCCATTTTTTATCGCACATATACTTGCACCTTGCCCTAGATGGCAATTTACTATTTTTAAATCTTCAATATTTTTTCCGATTACTTCTGCAACTCTATTTGCTACATATTGATGAGATGTACCATGAAACCCATATTTTCTTACATGATATTTTTCATAATATTCATATGGTATTGGATAAATGTATTTTTCTTTTGATATAGTTTGATGAAATGCTGTATCAAATACTGCTACCATTGGTTTATTCGGAATAACTTTCTTACAAGCTTCTATTCCTAATACTGCAGCAGGATTATGCAATGGTGCTAATTCTTCATTATCTTTTATTCCCTGTATAACTTCATCTGTTATTAAAACTGCATCTTTAAATCTTTCTCCACCATGTACTACCCTATGTCCTATTGCATCTAACTCATTCAAATCTTTAAAGATTCCATACACTTCACTTGTTAACCTATTCATAACAAATTGAATTGCTTTTTCATGATTTTTTGCAGGGTGTTCAAATTTATGCTTTATTCCATTTACTTTGTGTGTTAAAAATGAACCTGCTTGTCCTACTCTTTCGTAATTACCTTTTACTAGCATTTCTCCTGTATCTGTATCAATTACTTGATACTTTAAAGATGAACTGCCTGAATTTAACACTAATATTTTCATATAATTCCTCCAGGTTTATTTTTGTTGAGCTTGTACTGCAGTTATTGCAACAACTCCAGCAACATCTTCACTATTACATCCTCTTGATAAATCATTTACTGGTTTTGCAATTCCTTGGCAAAGTGGCCCATAAGCTTCAGCTTTTGCTAATCTTTGAACTAGTTTATATCCAATGTTTCCAGCTCCCAAATCTGGGAATACTAATACATTTGCTTCTCCTTTTAATGGACTTCCTTTTGCTTTAAACTCTGCTACTTCTGGAACTATTGCTGCATCTAGTTGTAATTCTCCATCAACTAATAAGTTTGGTTCTTTTTCTTTTACTAATTTAGTTGCTTCTATTACTTTTTCTGTTGATGCAGAATGTGCACTTCCATATGTTGAATATGATAACATTGCTACTTTTGGTTCTTTTCCCACTAATTGTTCAAAGCTTTTACTTGATGATATTGCTATTTCTGATAATTTTTCTGAATCTGGCTCCTCATTTAATCCGCTATCTGCAAATATAAATGTTCCATTTTCTCCATATTTACAATCTGGCACTACCATTACAAAAAATGCTGATACTAGTTTTGTTCCTGGTGCTGTTTTTAATATTTGTAATGCTGGTCTTAATGTATCTGATGTTGAATGTGCTGCTCCTGATACTAGACCATCTGCTTCATCTAATTTTACCATCATCATTCCATAATATACTGGTTCAAGTACTAATTGATTAGCTTGCTCTTCTGTCATTCCTTTTGCTTTTCTTAATTCATAAAGTTCTTGTGCATATCTTTTAGTTTCATTTGATTTTGATGGATCTATAATTTTTGTTTCTCCTAAATCAATATTTTTTTCTTTAGCTATTTTTCTAACTTCTTCTTCATTTCCTATTAGTATTACTTTTGCATATCCTTCTTTTTTTACTATTTGTGCTGCTTTTAATATTCTTGCATCTGTTGCTTCTGGTAATACTATTGTCTTTATTTCTTGTTTAGCTCTTTGTTTTATTTGTTCTATGAATGACATATTTTCTATCATTTCCTTTCTTATTTTTTTCATTTCCTACTATATCATACTCTCTACAAAAAGACAATATTTTTTCAAAAAGAAAACTCCCTTACGTTATATCAATTCCGTAATGGGAGTTCTTATTATTTAAAAATTAGGCATGCCTGGTGCTTGGTAATATCTATTATTATTCATCATACTTGCATTCATTGTACCATAAAAACCAGTTGTAGAAATGGTTATAAATTTTATTGCATAAATATCACAATAAACTAAGCTATCATTTTCAAATGAACGTAGCAATATGTAACTTGCTCCTACATCTTCAAGAATACCAATTCTATCTGTCATTGTGTTTGTTCCTATTAAAAATTCAACTCTCATCAATTTGCCTATTTGTTCTCTTAAAAATGCAGGAGTATAAATTGGATTTGTTAATATTTCTGGTGAATTTTGATCTATATTTACATTTCTGTTCTCACCTTTAATTTCTCTTTTGTCTTGGCTTTCTTCCATATTTGCCATTATAAAACACACCTTCCTTTCCGTTTTTTAGGTTTGTGCATATTTAGAAGTAGGTCTATAAAAGCAATGATTTCCTAATCTTGTGTGCAAAGTTCCTGAGCCATTACTTGGAAAAGTTGAACCACAAGAAGGCCTAAATGGATTTAAATACCACAAGCATTCGCCGATTTCATTAAGCGTATTCCCAGCTAATGCCCAATCTGCAACTTGATAATGAATGTCTGTTGGATTCATATTATAAATTGTTTGTGGATTATATATTCCATTTATTGTTTCTCTTACACAATCAAACTGACCTGGCTGAAAAATAATATTTCTTATGTTTCCACCTTGAGATACCCTTGCATATTCTCCTTTTGATGTTCTTACTCTATTCATAACAACTGTTAATGCCGCTTTCATTCCATTGTCTCCTTCTCCACCAGCTTCACATTGTGCAATTCTTGCTAATAATTCTCTCTCTGAATATGCCACTTTTTTCACCTCTTGTTTAATAATATGCAAAACTTTGAAAAGTGTGATACTTTTTTCGCACAAATAGAAAAAACCTGAAGTAAGTATACTTACTTCAGGGGAATGTGTTAAAGTCGACTTGCAAGGTCTGCTATAAACCCTTTAACATTATCTTCTATGCCTACACTTCTCATTGCCTCCAGTATCATTTGCTTTACTGGATGTCTTTCTTCTTCTTTAGAAGTTAGACACTCCTGACCTGGAATAACAGACATCTCTTCTGCAACCGCATTATAGATATTATCTGTTCCTTCCACTTTACAAATTACTATTGCTTTTACTAGCATTTCGTAACCAGGCATAACTGGATTTATTTTTGTTGTCCGTACTATCTCTTTTGCCTTCATATAAAGACCTGGGTACTCACTCATTTTACACATATTTTTTTCCTCCTCGCGCACTTGCGCTAATATAATAATTAAAATGTTATATCTATACAATAATAACACATCTGCCAATATATGTCAACCGTCTTGTATGTTATGTCACCTTAGAAAAAAATCATATATGTTAAGAGTAATAGTACTCCAGCTTTTTTCATATCTTCTGTCATAAATACATCTGATGTAGTTTCCTCTGTTTTTTCATCTACAATATTAACTTCATATTGCTTTACATCTTGCATTTTAAAATATGTCTCAAAACTCTTAACTTCATTGGCTCTTAAATTTCCTATTTCTTCATATTCTGTTGCAAGTAAATTTCCATTATCTGCATATAAATCTATCTTTAAATACTTTCCACTCAAATCACTATCTTCACTATTAGCAACAGTTCCTTTTATTCTTCCATTTACTTTTGTCGCTTCTGCATTCTTTATTGTAACTTGACTTGGAACCTCATTTTTTATTTTTAAATTTTTATATGTAGAATTGACTCCATAATATATTAAAATATCTGATAAAATCCAAAATAATATTATCCAAATTGCATATTTTGCAAATGTTTTTAACCTACTCATAAAAACCTCCGTCTCCTTATTTTCTACTATATTATACAATATTTTTCCTGCATTGGCAAGTTTTTATGTTAATGTCATATTTTTCTTTTTAATTGTTTCCTCCTATATCTTTAACCTAAGTGCATTAAGAATAACCGTCAAGCTACTAATTGTCATAGCAAAAGCAGCAATCATTGGGTTCATAACAATTCCTAATGGTTCTAGAACTCCGCAAGCAATTGGAATCATACAAATATTGTAGAAAAATGCCCAAAATAGATTTTGTTTAATATTTCTAATTGTCTTTTGACTTATAGATAATAAATCTTCTATTTTCTCTAAATTATCATTCATCAATACAACATTACTACTGTCCATTGCAATATCTGTACCACTAGAAACTGATACTCCAATATCTGCAGTAACAAGGCTTACACTGTCATTAATTCCATCTCCACACATCATAACAAGACCTTTTTCTTTTAATTTCTTGATTTCTTCTGCTTTTTGCTTTGGCAATACATTTGCAATTACTTTATTTACTCCTATTTGTTTTGCAATTGCTTTTGCAGTTTTCTCATTGTCACCTGTTAACATTACAACTTCAATATTTCTTTTTTGTAATTTTTTAACTATATCTATACTTTCATCTTTTAATACATCTTTTACACCTATTAATGCAATTAAATTTTGATTTTCTGCAATAAATAAGATACTGTTTCCATCAGAAACTAAGTCTAATTCGTCTTGCTCTTGTAAAATTGTAATATTATTTTCTGCCATTAACTTTTTGTTTCCTATTAGATATTTATTCTCTTTTATCATTGCACTAACTCCGTATCCTGGAATAGCTTTAAAATCTGTAATTTCTTCTAAGTCTATTTTTTTATTCTTAGCTTCATTTACAATTGCTCTTGCTATTGGATGTTCTGATTTATTTTCTATACTTGCCACTAATTTTATAATTTCATTTTTGCTTAAATTACTGTAATTATATATTTTAGAAATTGTTAATTCACCTTTTGTTAAAGTTCCAGTTTTGTCGAAGCAAATTGTTTTTACTTTATGAGCATTTTCTAATGCTTCACTTGTTTTTACTAATATTCCTTTTTTACTTGCATTTCCTGATGCTATTACTATTGCAAGTGGTGTTGCTAGCCCTAAGCTACAAGGACATGCTACTACTAGAATTGTTACAAATATATTTATTGCAATTGCAACATTTTTAGTGATTAAAAACCATACTATAAATGCTAGCATTGCGATTACTATAATCGTTGGTACAAAATATCCACTTATTGTATCTGCAACTTTTGCTATTGGTGCTTTTGTATTTGTTGCTTCTACTACTAATCTAACAATTTCAGATAC
>CAKPDZ010000016.1 GCA_934149155.1 uncultured Clostridia bacterium
AAATAGCTCTTGGACCAGTAATTATTATTTGGGTAGGAGCAGGAATGCCAGCAATAATTGTCATGGCATTGTCAATTGCAACGGTGGTATGGTGACAACAAATTTGAAAAATAGAGAAAAAAGTAGTATAATATAATTATATTATAAATTAGGAGGTATACATTATGAAAAATGTGCCAAGAGAATATATAACCAAACGGGATGTGAAAGAATTTAGAAAGTTTTCACAAAGAGAAGGTGACAGGCTTATGGCTTGGGTTTTAGTGGTGGAACTTATAACATATATAAATAATGATGAGGAAACACTTCTAGCCCAAACTGTTGAAAAAGCGAAAAAAAATACCTTTTTGAAAAAAGATGAAGAGTTTATGAGTAAACTAAACAGGCATTTTTCAAAGAAAGATATTCAATACCTAAAAAAACTTAAGGAGACTATTAATCCTTAAGCTAAAGATGAGCAGGGAGATATATCAAACTGCTCATTTATTAGATTTTATATAGGTGAAAATTCAAAGTACATATGATATTTCAAGAAAAATTATTTGAAATATTTAAAGCCAAAGATATTGATTAAAACATAAAAGTATTGTAAAATAATTACAATTAATGAGGTAGGCATAAAAAATTATGTAGATATGCTAAAGAAAATCAAGCATAATAAAATGTTATACATAAAGTTGGATTTGAATATAGAGGCAAAGGCCAATTTAGAAGTATTGATGAAGAGAGGAATTTTGAAAGTGAAGAATATTTTTTTGAAAGATAGGAGAAACAAATAAATGAAATTCATATTGATAACTGGCCCGCAAGCAGTTGGAAAAATGACTATAGGGCAAGAACTAGTGAAGATTACGAACTTAAAATTATTACATAATCACATGACAATAGAACTATTAACTAATATTTTTGATTATAGTAGAGATTCGTTTAGAAAACTAAATGAAGAATTTAGAGTTCAAATATTTGAGGAATTTGCCAAAAGCGAACAAGAGGGACTTATATTTACAACAACTTGGAATTTTGATTCAAAAGAAGATTGGGATATGATATATAGATTTATAGATATTTTTAGAAAAAATAATGCAGAAATATATATACTAGAATTGGAATCGACTTTAGAAGAAAGGTTAAAAAGAAATAAAACAGAAAATAGATTAGAAAATAAGGCATCCAAACGAAATTTGGAATGGAGTGAAAATGACTTGTTAAAATCAGTAGAAAAATATAGATTCAATTCTAAAGAAAATGAAATAAAGGAAAAAAATTATATAAGAATGGATAATACTAATGTTTCTGCTAATATTGTAGCCAAAAAAATAAAAGAAAGATTTAATTTATAAAGTAGGCAATGACATACTAAATATACCATAGTAAAAAATTATGAATGCAGAGGAATTTTTTACAAGACAATTATGTAGAGTTGTTCAAAAATATATAGTAACAGTAGAAATAAATTTAAATGAAGTCTACAGAGAGTATGTAAAAGCTAGAAAGCAGATGCCAGATGTTACAGAGCAAATAAAACTTGCGATTAAGACAATAAAAGTCAATAAATATTGAAAAATTCACAATTATAGCATAATGTAGAAAACTTAACTAGTAATACAAATTTAATATTATCATATATTGAACTAGGGGGATTAAAATAGATATTAATATAAATTTATCTTATGGAGAGGAGAGTATCCATAACTTAGCCTTCATTAGAGCTTTATTTATAAAATTTAGTATCGAAAGATTAGATATTAGTTATAAACAAAAAGAAAAATTAAAAAAACAAATACTAAAAGAGCTGGAAAGAAGAGAAGAACAGAGTTAAAATTACAAGCAAAAAAGGAGTTCTTCATGGAAAAAGTAAAAATTGCAATATATTCTAGAAAATCTAAATATTCAGACAAGGGTGATTCTGTAGGTAATCAAGTAGAAATAGCAATGAAATATATTACACAACATTATCCAAGTAGTGAGTATGATGTAGAAAGTATAATTTATGAAGATGATGGATTCTCGGGAGGAAATATAGACAGACCTAAATTCAAGGAATTTTTAACAGAGGAAAATAAAAAACCATTTGATATACTTATATGTTATAGATTGGACAGAATTAGTAGGAATATAGCTCATTTTTCAAATTTGATGAATTATATAACTAATTTAGGAACTAACTTTGTTTCAATAAAAGAACAATTCGACACTAAAACACCTATGGGACGCGCAATGATGTATATTGCTTCTGTTTTTGCTCAATTAGAAAGAGAAGTAATTGCAGAAAGAATTAGAGATAATATGATCGAACTTGCTAAAACAGGAAGATGGCTAGGAGGAAAAACACCAACAGGCTATAAATCCGAAAGAATAGAACTTGTAGATGTATATGAACAAAGTGAAGATAGTGTCTTAGAAAAAAAGAAGAAAAAAGCAACTAAACTTATAAGCATAGATGAAGAATTGGAACTGATACAAGAGATAGGCTATAAATTTTTGGAATTAAAGTCATTAACAAAATTAGAAGCATATTTTGTAAAAAATAAAATTGCTACTAAAAATAATTTGGATTTTTCTGTGAGTACATTAAGAAGAATATTAGTTAATCCAGTATATGCACCAAATGACAAAGATGTATTAGAATATTTTAATAAAAATGGTGTAACAATTTATGCAGATGGAGATAGAGCTAATTTTGATGGAAAATACGGATTAATAGGATATGGAAAAAAAGATGGAAAGAAAGATAGAAATATTAAAGATTGGATTGTTTCAGTTGGATTTCATCAGCCAGCCTTTAAAGAAGGCATAGTGTGGGTAAAGATTCAAGAACTATTAGAAAAAAATAAGGAAAAAAGATATAGGGCTGATTGTAAACACGACTTTTTATTCTCTGGGATATTAAGATGCTCAGAATGTGGTTCATATATGAGACCTAAAATTGCACAGGGAGAAAGATTTTACTACATATGTGAATTAAAAGAGAAAAGCAGAGGTATGAGATGTCATAGTAAGAATATAAATGGAAAAGCTCTTGATGAGTTAATGATGAAAAAATTAGAAAAAATATTTGTTCCGACATCAGAAGTATATCAAGAACTTTCAAAATTAACAATAAAAAAAGATAGAATAGAATTGGATACTAAAGTAGAGGAATTAAATAAAAAAATAAAAACAAATGATGAAGCTATGAAAAACTTAATAGATAAACTTAAATATATGGATATTGAAGTAATAGATTTAATAAATTCAGAATTAAAAAGGTTAAAACAGGAAAATAAAGAATTAGAAGATGAACTTATTAAATTAAAAACAAATAAAGAAACTGAAGAAAATTTCAGAGATGAAGAAAGCAAAATGGCAGAATTAATTTTGGATATTATAAATAATTGTTTTAAAACATTTAATTATTTAGATATAAAATCAAAAAAAGATATATTAAGGATACTAATAGAAGATATGCAAGGAAGTGGTCAAAATGTTGAAGTAGACATTTTAAATACTAAGATATCACAAAATGATAAAAGGCTGTTCTCAGATATGTTTGAAGAGACAGCCAATAAAAAAGATAAAAATGTTGTCAGCAGATTAGGTTTGCAATTTCACTCATAGTTACAATACTTGATATTTTAAATGGATTTTTACATACAGACAAAGAAAAAATCAAAATGGTAAAAACATTTAATGCAAATAAAATTCAAGTATTAACAAAAATCGTAATTCCATCAAATATACCAACATTTTTCAATACATTAAAAGTTAATATAGGGCTTTCATTAGTTGGGGTAATATCAGGTGAATTCTTAGTATCTAAAGGGGGACTAGGATATTTGATAGTTTATGGAGGGCAAGTATTCCAGCTAGACCTGGTTATGACTAGTGTTATCATTCTTGCAGTTGTAGCAGCGTTAATGTATGAAAGCATAGTTATATTAGAAAAGAAAGTAGTAAAGTAAAAAGAGGCATAAACGAATTGCCTCTTTAATTATATTTTAAAATTAATTGCGTAAAATAATCATTATTTATTATAAGTAAATTATAACAATCTTTCAATGATGTATTAGTATTTATATTTGCGTGTATAGCAATATCTTGAGCCATAAGTAATAAATCATCATAACTAAATTGAAGATTTTTTCTTTCACTAGAATGTGTTATAAAATATAAAATTGATGCTAGATCTTCACCATGATTATTTGTAATAGAGTTCAAATTATCTATAAATGTACCATAATAAAAATCATGTATAGATTCATCAAAACCATAACAATTGCAAATTATCATATATATCATTGATACATTTCTATAAGAAAAATTAAAATCTATGTTTTGCGATTCGCAGATCGAATTTGTTATAAGTTCAGCAACTGGTTCATTAAATCCGCCACAAGAAATAGAGTATTCTGATGATGTTAAACAATGTGCAAGTTCATGTAAAATGCATAAATGTTTAGTATTATTATCGCAATTATTAAATATCAATGTATTAACTATAATAGTATTAGTACTTTTTTCATATTTAGCTACACTTTCTGAATCTGATAAATTAGATTTGTAGATTTTTATATTTTCGAATTTATCCCAAGATAAGTAAGGATAATGTGATTTAAAATCTGATTTGATATAATCATTTTTACAAATTTGTAAAAGATTTGTTAAACTTTCGTCTGTATTAAGATTGACCTCAAAGTTATCTGTAGTATCTTTCCATTTTATTTTATAACTCCAATCCTGAGCATAAACATATTTTTCTATAGTTTGACTATGAGCATTTGAAAAAGTTGCTCCAAATGTGATAAAACAAGTAGCACATAAAATTGTTACTATTAATTTTTTCATAGAAAAACCTCCGACAAAATTATATCACAATTCTTGTTTGCAGTCAACATAATGTTGTGCTAAAAGTAACTTTTTTATCAATATTTTCATAAAATACAGTGAAAAGGAGGAAGGTATGAAAAAAATTATAATTAGTATCTTGGTTATTGTACTTATTTTAGTTGCAATATTTGGTGTGTATCAAATAATAAACAAAAAAGCGAAGGAAACTGACAATCTAAAAACTATTCAGTTAAATGAAGTTACTCGTTCGGTATTTTATGCGCCACAATATGTAGCAATTGCAAATGGATTTTTTGAACAAGAAGGTTTAAAATTAGAAATTACAACAGGGCAAGGAGCAGATAAAGTAATGACTGCAATATTAGCGGGACAGAGTGACATAGGTCTATGTGGACCAGAAGCGGCAATATATGTATATAATGAAGGAAAAGAAGATTATATAGAAGTATTTGCTCAATTAACACAAAAAGATGGTTCTTTTTTAGTAAGTAAAGAACAAACGAACAACTTTTCATGGCAGGATTTAAAAGGTAAAACTGTAATACCTGGAAGAAAAGGTGGAGTACCATATATGACATTAGAATATGTATTAAAGAAAAATGGATTAAATCCACAAACAGATTTAACATTAGATGATAGCATAAAGTTTGATCTGATGGCTGGTGCATTTTCAGGCGGAAATGCAGAATATGTAACATTATTTGAACCAACAGCCTCTATGACACAAGATGCCGGAAAGGGCTATATTGTAGCATCAGTAGGCGAAGCTGCTGGAGAAGTACCATATACGGCATATTGTGCAAAGAAAAGTTATATTAAAAACAATTCTAAAACTATTGAAGAATTTACTAAAGCAACATATAAAGGGGAACAATGGGTTAAAGAACATACCGCAAGAGAAATTGCAGAAAAAATTCAAGAGTTTTTCCCAGATACCACATTAGATTCTTTACAAAATTCAGTTCAAAAATACAAAGATATTGATGCTTGGAGAGATACACCAGTATTAAAAGAATCTGCATTTGATAAATTGCAAGAAATTATGTCAGAGGCTGGTGAACTTACCACCAAAGCTCCATATGACAAAATTATTAATAATTCATTTGCTGAAAAAGTTTCTAAAAATAAGTCCTAAATTTAGGGCTTTTTTAATGTTACTAAATAGTAAAATTTTGACTGAAAAGTATTGATAAGATTCAATTTTATTGATATAATAAAATTGAATTTTGTATATTAAAGCATATGAAATTCACTACATAAGATTAATAAATAAGGAAGTAAAAATGGAAAATAAAAAAAAATATATTTTTTTAGGAAAAATAATTGATATTTTAGGAACAATAATATTTTTTGTAATAATAATTTTAGTAGCATCATTAATGATTCAAAAAATAGTAATAAAAGAAAAAGTGCCTGATATATTTGGATATAAAATATTACAAGTAATGTCTGGTTCAATGTCAGGAGAATTTGAAACAGGAGATACAATTTTAATAAAAAAAATAAGAAATGAAAGTGATTTAAAAGAAGGGGATGTTATAACTTATAAAATATCAGAAAATGTATTGGTTACACATAGGATAGTAAATATAACTAAAGTAGGTGAAAAATTAAATTATACTACGAAAGGTGATTCAAATAATATAGAAGATGAAGAGAAAATACAATTTTCTAGTATTGAGGGAATTTATGTAAAAAAGTTAAAACTAATAGGAAAGTTAATAACTTTTATGCAAAAAACATATGGAATGGTAATTGTATTTGTATTTCCAATACTTTTGATTATATGCATTATAAATAATGAAAAAATAAAACAAGATAAAAAGACAAAACGAAGAGAAAAAAGGTTAATTTATGAAATGAAATATACAAAGGAACAATCTAGAGAGGAGCAAAATGAAAAAAAGTAAAATTAAAATACTAATTATATTATTAATTTTATATGTAGAAGTATGTTTATATTTTGTGGCCGGAACATATTCAAAATATGTAAGTACTTCAGAAGCTGATACAGCTACAAGAATTGCAAAATGGGCAGTTAAATTAGGAAATGTTGATTTGGCTGGAGGCGAAAAAGACTTTTCGTCAGAATTGATTTTAGAAACAACAAATATGGCAAAAGTAAAATCAGGCACAATTGCACCCAATACAGCTGTAAAAGGTAATTTTACAATAGATCCTAATGGAACAGAAGTTGCAATTAAATACAAATTATTATTAGGAGATATATATTATAAAAACCCAAAAACAGGAGAAATTGTTACAAATGATATTCCTAATATAAAAGTAACAACAGTAACATCTAATGTAGGAGAATTAGTTGAAAATACAATTGGAACGTATGAAGGAAAAATTGATTTAGATGGAAGTACAGTTACAATAACAATTGAGGCAGAATGGGAAAGCACAGGTAATGAAATAGATACAAAAATTGGATATACACCATTAAATGTTGTTCTTCCGGTAGTTGTAACTGTTGAACAAGATACCTAAGAAGGGAATTTAAAATGAAGAAAAAAAGCAAATTTAAAAC
Source organism: uncultured Clostridia bacterium (assembly GCA_934149155.1). Lineage (GTDB taxonomy): Bacteria > Bacillota > Clostridia > TANB77 > CAG-508 > CAG-269. The sequence continues at coordinate 7,361 of CAKPDZ010000016.1, forward strand.
GATATTTATATATTATGCTATTGTTATAATTTTATTGATATACGGAATAACATTTTCGCAATATAAAATGACTGCAAGAGGAGAGGCTCAAATTAATACATCTAAATTTTCTTTTAAAATGAGTGATGAATTATCGAATGTAGATTTAGACCTTTCTAGTACAATCACAGAAAATTTGTATTCAAAAGATAAAATAGTACCTCGGAAGTAGTGGAGTAATACAATTAGAGCTGGACTTTTCAGATATCGAAACAGCTACTAGTTATTTCATATCATTAGACACAGAAAAAACAAAAATGCCTAAAAACATGAAATTATATATAGATAATTCATATAATGTAGAATTTTCTAAATATACAGGAACCACTGAATTAGGAACAGACAAAATAATAAGAAATATATATTGGAAATGGAATTATACTACAGATGATGAAACAAATGAATGGATGAAAAAAGAACTAAAAATAACTTTAGATATAGAAGCTGAACAAAGAACTAATTAAAGTGTGAAAAGAAAGGAAATATAAAAATGAAAAAAATATATATAATAATATTTTTTTTACTAATAATCATGCTTTTGGCTAATATTACATATGCAACTTATATAAATACTATAAACGCTACATATAGTACAATTTCTGGAGAAATGATTTGTAATATAGATGTTGACAAAAATGATTCTTATATTGTAAATGGTATTCCATATGTAATAGTTACAGTAAAAAATTATGATATAGACAATAATATAACATCAGTAGCAGTTGATTATAGTCTAACAATAAAAAATAAAGATGGATATAATGGAAAATATATATGGCAAAAAATAAATAATGCAAATAACTCACAATATGACGAAGGAACAAATTTTTATGAAGAACAAGTAACTACAAAGACATATTCATTAGGAAATAAAACTAAAGAGGAACAGAAATTCAAAGTATTTATAAAATCTTCTTTAGAAAAATATGAGAATTTAGGGTTTAATATTGAGATTAATTCTATTCAAAAAGATATACAATAGAAGAAGGGAAAAATATGAAATTAAAAAACAAAATAAAATTTGCAATTGTTTTTACTATGTTACTATTATCAATTATGACAATATCTTATGCTAGATATGTTTTAAATAAATCTGTAGATGTAAATGTTTATGCACCACCATTAGATGCAGGAAATTTGAATCTTTTTATCGAAAATACAGAAAATACATATAATGTTACTACAAAAGACCAGAATATTACAATATCAAGTAAAGTAACATTAGAAAATAAATATAATATTCAATATACTTCGTATTATGCTTGGACAACTTCTAATAATGCACCAGACAACAGAGAATATAAAGAATTTAAATTTAATAATAATGAAAGTGAAATTGTTAGAGAAAATTCTGGAATTGGAACTTATTATTTATGGGTAAAAGTTAAATATATTTCAGAAACAGGAGAAGATAAAGAAATAATAAAAACTTCGAAAATGATTACCGTATCATTAGGTGATATAAAAATAACAATAAAAGATGATTCTGAATTTTTAACAGGTGATGTAATTGCACAAATAACTTATGTTGGAGAATATAAATACAATACAAAAGCAGGATATGGAAAGACTGAAGAAGAAGCTATTGCAAATTCTAAATCAGATACTGCTAATAGTATAACAATAAAAAGAGAAGAAATAGATACAATATATTACATATACGCTATAGCAGAAAATTTAGAAGGAAATAAAATAACAAGTATATTTAAAATAGATAATATAGATAATATAAAACCAATACTAAATGAAGTAACACCAAGTTTTGCAAGAGTAAAAATAAATATAGCAGATAATAAATCAGGTATAAAAGAATATGATGTTACAACAGAGAATGTCGAACCATCAAAATATGCAAATATATTAGATACATATACTTCTAATTTAGAAACATATATAAATAATTTAAAAAGTAATACAACATATTATTTATGGGTAAAAGATGCTGTAGGAAACGTATCATCACAAGAATTCAAAACATTGAATTTGGATTATGAGATAACTCCAAATTTAAATAAATGGACAAACGACAAAGTAACAGTAAAATTTTGTGATTTAGGAGAAGCTACACTTACATATAATTTTGGAGGAGAAACAAATTATCCATACAATAATATAACAGGAATTGAAATTTTTGAAAATCTTACTGTAAATTATGTATTACAAGATGGAAGTAATCAAATAAAAGGAAAAATTGATATAACTAATATTGACAAAATTGCACCAACAATAAATATTACATCAGATTATGATAAATTAACGATAGAAGGATCTGATATTGGCTCTGGAATAAGTGGCTATTTTATAACAAATACAGAAGTTACAGATATTACAAAAGTAGATTTCACAACTGTTCAAAAAACAAATAATTTAATATGTGATGTTACAAAAGATTATTTAGGAAAAGATTTAGAGTATGATCAAAAATATTATGTATATATAAAAGATGAAGTTGGAAACATATCAATGGGAGAGGTAATTTCTAAAATTGACGTAACAAAGCCAACATTAGAAATAAAAAATATATCTAGTAAAACAAATTCTATAACTGTTGAGGTTTTAGCAGAAGACACACAATCAGGATTATCAGGAAAATATAAATATTATATAGGAACGCAAGAAGGGAAATATAACGATACTCCAATAGAAAATGTGAATACACAATATACCTTTAATAATTTAGAACACAATAAAACATATTATATAAAAGTTGAAACTGAAGATATTGCAGGTAGAACATCTTCAGTGCAGACATCAATAAAAACAAATGAATTGTTAATTAATGAGGAAAATTCCGAAATCACTTTCAGTAACGCTTTTTGGAGTAATAATAAACAAACAGTAAAATTAAAAACAACAACAAATTATAAAATGAAATATCAAATTGTAAAACCAAATGGAACATTGGAAATTTCTAATTCATATTGGAGTGATGCTGTTAATAATGGAACAATAATAACAGGGTTGGAACATGGAGATATTTTATATGTTAAATTATATGATGGAACAAATAATTCAACTAACTGGGCTACATTTAATGTTATAAATGCAATGAAGGATAAATATCAAACATTAACAGAAGAACAAATGCAAAAAATTATAATTGCAGATTTTAATATATTAACATTTTCAGTAAATAAATCTGAAATACAAGTAGCAACATCAAATGATAATGTAGATACACTAACATATAATTATTATACGAAAAATGCTAAAACAAATACATACGAATTGATGATGACATCAAGTATATATAACGAAAAAGTAATAGTTTCTCAATCTCAAGAATTTCAGGTATATAATACCATTTGTGTTGAATTAAGCAATGATGATCAAGGAACATTAACAAAAAGTAAGAATAAAACTACAACAGTAGCAAATGAAGCAATTGGTGCAAATACAATAGCAGACAAAAATAGAACATATATTGATAGTGAATTTTTTACAGCAACAGTTCCAAAAGGATTTAAAGTATCTAATAAATCTGCTGAAAATAAGATAGCAGATGGACTTGTATTACAAGATGATAATAATAATGAATTTGTATGGATACCTGTTCAAAATGCAATTTATAATGAAACAACGACTGAATTATCAACAACAAAGAATTATACCCCTATGGTAAGACATCAAAAAGGAGATACAAACAGTTTTGAAAAAATATTATATACATTTAACAACATGGTTGGAATTGGAGATATAACAAATGCAAATTATAGATTAGGTGGAGAAAAAGATATTGAACCTTCAGTAATTACAGGAAGTTCTAAAGATAAGTACACTTGGAACGTTAGCAGTCCAATTGGTTCATTATATGATACTATTGAATCAAATTATAAAGAAATGTTAGGATTTGATACTATACATGAATTTGGCAGTTATTTAAATTCAGAATATACTAATATGATAACATCAGTTGATCAAAATGGTGGTTTTTTAATAGGACGATATGAAACAACAATAAGTGCTGAAGGTAAAATTGAATCAAAATTACAAGAAAATATTTTAAATGATAGAAATTGGTATGAATTATATAAATTACAAAATAGTAACTTAAGTGAAAATAATATATATTATAATTCAAGAGTTGTAAATGCTTCTATGATAACAGGAAGTCAATATGATGCTATGCTAAATTTTGCATTACAAGGTAAAGATAAAAATAAAGTTACAGAAATTGATGCATCTTATGGAAATAAAACAGGAAATATTGATAAATCTGGAAATTATGAAGATGATAAAATCAATAATATTTATGATTTAATTTCAAATGTTTATGAAGAAACACTAGAATCAAGATCGTATTCGTATAGATTATCAAGAGGAGGAGTATATACTGCTAATGTAGTGGGAAAAACATTGATAACAAAAACAGAAAAAATACCAAATGATAAATCAAAAGAATATGGTTCAAGAATGGCGTTATATTTACTAGATTCAACAGACGTAACACCACCTACATTTGATGTAGAAATTAATGCTAGTACAAATAGTATAAAAGTAAATATAACAAACATAAAGGATGAATCTAATATAGGTAAATATTATTATTCAATATCAAAACCTGGAGATGAAAATTCTTGGAATGATGAAATTATAACAAATACAGATTCTTATACTTTTGAAAATTTAAATCAATCAAGACAATATTATATAAGAGTTAGAGTCTCTGATGAAATAGGAAACATAAGTGAATATATCACCAAATGTATAAATACAAATTCTATGAATATCTCAGATAATGACATATATATTAGTAGTTTTTATGGAACAAATCCAAATTGTGTAGCAATACTTGATATGGAAAAAACTTATGAAAGTGCTGGATATAAAATAAAATACAAGGTGTTAGAAAGTGAAAAAGAGTTAGATGATACATCAAACTTTGATTCAAGCACTTGGAATATAGGAAATACAATTAATAATTTGTCTGATACAAATATAATACTTGCAAAACTTATGGATAGTAATGGAAATGAACAAGATAATTATTTTGTATTTTATTTAGATGGATATTCTGAAGAATTTTCAAATATATATTCAAAAACACAAAAATATATAGACACAGATGGTAATGTGGCATATATTCCAGCAGGATTTAGTGTAGGAGTTTCCGGAAGAATAAATACAATAGAAAAAGGGTTAGTAATACAAGATGAAAATGGAAATCAATTTGTATGGGTTCCAGTAGATAATGCAATTAAGAATTCTTCTACCAATATAACAGAACAATATACACCTATGGCAATGAATCAAACAGGAAAAAATAGCAAATATTATGAAGGGATTTTTTATTTAATATCAAATGAAGGAAAATTTTCATATAATTTAGCACAAAAAATTGGTTCAAATGGCTATAGAGAACCATCATTAGTAACAATTAATGTTAATGGATCTAATATTTATACATGGGATATAGAAAATTCCATAATTAAGACTGAAAATAGAGATACAAGTAAAATGTTTTATAAGACAAGTTCAAGATACAATTCAGCAGAAGAATTTGGAAAATATATTAATGAAGAATATTATAATATGATAAACTCTGTAGATAAATATGGTGGTTTTTATATTGCAAGATATGAAACAAGTAAAACTGGAACAGATAAAACTGGTGTAGTTATTAGTTCAGTTGCGGATAAAACTCCTTATGCAAGTGATACTTGGTATTATATGCACTATTATCATGATAGTAATAGGTACTCATTTAATCCATATTACAATTCAAAAAGTGTTGTATCAAGTATGCTATGGAATTCTCAATATAGTGCAATAGTAAATTGGATAAATAAAGGAAATAATAAAAAAATATTAACAGATACCAATATAGGATATCATGAAAAAGTTGCAAATACAGGAAAAACAGAAGGGGATATTGTAAATAACATTTTTGATTTATCAGGAAATATTGCAGAAACATGTATGGGAGTAATTTCAAATTCTTCAAAAATAACAAGAGGAGGAAATTACGCACAAAAAGGAGGAAATATTGTTGCATACAAAAAACAAGATGCAGGAACAGCTAGTATATATCAAGGAACAAGAATGTCACTTTACATTATAGATGAGAATGATGATGTAGCACCATATTTATCTGAAAGAGAAGACGGAATAGATAAAGATGGAAATAAAAAATATATTGAACCATATGCAAAATCTAATTCTATCGATGTAAAAGTTACAGCATATGATCCTGATAATACAAATGGTACAACGGGTTCTGGAATAGCAAAATATGTATATAGCATAAGTAGTACAACAGACGAAAATGGAAAATATATTAATTATAAAGATTACATAAGCTATGGAAACACATATACTTATGAAAATTTAATACAAGGTACAACATATGATACGAAAATTACAGTATATGATCATAGTGGAAAATCTACACAGACAGATTTAGGAACAACAATGACAACTCAATATAAAATAGAAAAGTCAACAGTTTTTATAGATGCAATATATGGAACCAATGGAAATGGAACTATATATCTGGATTTTGACGAAACCTTTGAAGAAAAAAATAGATATTATATAGAATATCAAATTGGAAAAAATGGAGCAAATTATAATGAAAATGGAAAATGGCTAAAAACAGAGTTGAAAAATCCCCAAACAGGTGTACAAATAAATGGATTATCAATAGGTGATGTTATATATGCCAGAGTAACAGATGGAAAAAATATTTTTGAAATTAATGATGGTATAAATAACATAGGAACGTCAATATATACTTTTAATATAACAGAATTAGAAGATTATTCTAAAACTTATGAAACAAAAACAAAATATTTAGATTCAAATGAAGAAACAGCAATAATACCTACTGGGTTTGCGGTGAATAATTTGCATAATGAAATAAAAGATGGTTTAGTAATAAAAAGAATGAAAGATAACAATGGGAACGCTATAATAGATGGTGATGAATTTGTTTGGGTACCAGTAAAAAATGCCATATATGATGATAAGAAAAAAGATGAATTAGCAAGTAGTTCTAACCCAGAAGGAATATACAAACCTATGGCAAGAAAACAAGGAAATTATAAAACGACAGATCCTAATTATTATGAAGGAATTCTATATGATTATTCAGTAAATTATACAACAAAATCTTATGTAAAATCAACCGAAAGTGTATTAGGAAATACTACTAAAAATAGAGAAGTAAGTTTGATTACAGGAAATAATACACAACTAGGATGGAAATATATAAAAGGTGGAGGAACATTATACGATGCATCTGAAGCATATTATAAAAATATATTAAAATTTAATTCTGTAAACGAATTTGGAGAATATATGAATAATAGTTATACTACTATGATAAATTCAGTTAGCCAATATGGTGGATTTTGGATAGCAAGATATGAAACTTCAACATCAACCAAAGGAGAGATACAATCAACTAGTGGAAAAAAAGCAGTAACAACTTCTTGGTATAATATGTATTATTGCCAAGAAAGTGAAATAAATAAAGATAATCCATATCATAATAATACAGATGTGGCATCAACAATGATTTTTGGTAGTCAGTGGGATGCAATGCTTAACTGGATGATTACAGGAAATGAAGGAGACAAAATATTTAAAGTAATAGGAAATCACGAAGGAGTTGTTGCTACAACTGGAAAATACGGAAGTGATTATATCAATAATATATTTGATACAAGCTCAAATGTTAGAGATGTAACACAAGAAGCAGACAATATCATGTATAGAGTATATAGAGGAGGAACATATGGTATGAATGGTAATACATTATCTAGTGATAGATCTATTAGTGCAACAACAACTCCATCAGGAATAATGGGAACTAGATTTACACTTTATATAAAATAAATGTATTAATAAGGGAGAAAAAGAATGAGAGGAAAAAGACAGAAAAATGAAAAACAAAATAATCGTAAATTCATTATTGCTGGAATTATTTTAATTTGCGTAATTGTAATTTTTATAGTAAGTGCAAAAAAACAAAACAACAATAAAGCCGAAGAAGCTAAAGAAAATAATGAAGGAATTTCTTTGTATAATACAACTATAAGTGAATATGTTAAGGAAACAGAAAATGGAATAAAATTAAATACAAGCACTTTTGTGAATTCAGATAAAATTCTTGATAATTTAACAATTACAAATATACAATTAACTTATAGTTCTGGAGTTACAAGTTTAACTGCAAATGTAACAAATACCTCTAATAATGAAATACCAATTACAACAATAACAACTATACTTAAAGATGAGAATAAAAAAGAAATTTGCAAAGCAAAAGGTGTTGTAAAAGCATTAGGCGTTGGAGAAACAGGAAGAATAAATATTTCTATGTCAGGAAATTTTATAACAGCATATGATATAGAATTTTCTAAATAAATTATATTTAAATGATATTAGTAAGCATTACTTGAAATAATTATTCATATTTCTTTACTTATCACTGCTAAAATGATATAATAGTTCTATCATGAGTAGAAGAATTTGCAAAGTTTTAGACTTGAGGAAGGAAGAAAATAAATATGAAAGAGATTGAATTAAGAAATGTAAAAGGATGTGCAGACTATTCACCAAAGGAGCAATATATTAGAAACTATATATCAGACACACTAAAAAAAGTATTTGAAAAATATGGATTTAAACCATTACAAACACCAATATTATGTTATTATGATTTATTAGCTCTAAAATATGATGAAGACAATGACATATTAAAAGAAGTATACAAAGTTACTGATCAAGGAAATAGAAATTTAGCATTAAGATATGATTTAACAGTACCATTTGCTAAATATATTGCAATGAATCCAAATACAAAATTACCATTTAAAAGATATGAAATCGGAGAAGTATTTAGAAATGGACCAGTAAAACTTGGAAGAGATAGAGAATTTATTCAATGTGATGTTGATAGTGTAGGAATAGAAGGACAACTAACTGAAGCTGAATTTGTAGCATTATATGTAGAAGCATACAAAAATTTAAATATAGATATAGTTATAAAATATAATAATAGAAAATTCTTGTCAGGAATAATCATAGAAGCAGGAATTGCAGAAGAACTTGTTACAGACACAATAACTATAATTGACAAATTTGAAAAAATGACTAGACAAGAGCTTGAAAAAGAATTTGCAAAAATAGGGTTAACTGATGAACAAATAGAAAAACTGTTTATGTATTTAAACATGGATGCAAATCAACTTATAAATATAGAAAGTAAAAACGAAATTTTAACAGAAGGAATAAATGAATTAAATACATTAAAAGAATATATCGAGAAATTAGACTTGATTGATTATGTACAATTTTCACCTTCACTTGCAAGAGGACAAGAATATTATACAGGAACAGTTTTTGAAGTATATGTTAAAGATGGAAGTATTACTTCAAGCATAGGTGGTGGAGGACGTTATGATAAAATGATAACAGACTTCATTGGGAATGGAACTAAATACCCTGCAGTTGGTGTAAGCTTTGGACTAAATGTTATTTATGAAATTCTAAAAGGTAGAGAAGAATTTGCAGAAAAAGCATTAACAGATATTTATATTATTCCAATGGGAACAGAAATCGAATGCTTAAAGATTGCTCAAACTTTAAGAAATGCAGGATATAAAACAGAAATTGAAATGAAAAATAGAAAAATGAGAAAAGCTTTAGATTATGCAAATGTAGAACATATTCCATATGTATTTATTTTAGGAGAAGACGAATTGAACAATAACTATATTACTGTAAAAAACATGATAGAAAAAACACAAACACAAATTTCCATTGACAATATTGTCGAAGAATTTGCTAATTTATAAAAAGTCAAAAAATATTTTTATAAAAACAGTAGACAAACAAAAAAAGATATATTATAATAACATCTAGTATTAAATACTAGATGTTATTGTTTTGAAAACTGAAAGGAGATTTTATATGAAAAGGACTAAATTAGCAGATAGAATATTACCTACATATACAAAAGGAGAAGAAATTTTTAATATGGTATCACATATTATTGGAGGTGTTGCTGGAATTGCAACAATAGTATTATGCAGTGTATTTGGAGCAATTAGACATAATGCATATGGAATAGTAAGTGGAGTTATTTTTGGAGTATCAATGTTATTTTTATATACAATGTCAAGTATATATCATGGACTAAGTCCAAAATTAAAATCAAAAAAGGTTTTACAAGTTTTAGATCATTGTGCAATATTTGTATTAATTGCAGGTTCATATACACCATTTGCCTTATGTACTTTAAGAGAATATAGTACAGCATTGGGATGGACTATATTTGGAGTTATATGGGCATTTGCAATTTTAGGAATAACATTAAATGCAATTGATTTAAAAAAATACAAAATATTTTCTATGATATGTTATTTAGTTATGGGATGGTGCATAATAATTAAAGCTAATCTATTACCATCATTATTAGGCATTCCAGGTTTTATTTTATTATTATCAGGTGGAATAGTATATACTATTGGTGCTGTTTTATATGGAGTTGGTAAAAAGCACAAATATATGCACTCTATATTTCACTTATGTGTATGTTTAGGGAATATTTTGCATGTTTTATGTGTATTGTTATATGTAATATAAAAATCCTCATTTTGAGGATTTTTTTTTACAGAAACTCTATTTGGATGTTACAAGAATATTACAAAAATTACAAATATATTACATTTTCGAGCAAAACCTATACAAAAATTTTAAAATATGTTTTAATAATAGTGAAAGATGTTTGGAAAGGAAAATAGAATGCAAAAAACAAAGAAGATATTAAGCATTTTAATATTAATAATATTAATTCCAATACTATTAATAAGCTTAATAATATTAATAAATTCATATATTAATCCAACTCAAATACCATCTTTTTTTGGTTGGAAGCCATTTATAGTTTTATCAGGTTCTATGGAAACACAAATTTCTGCAGGGGATATAGTAGTAGTGAAACAAGTTGATACTAATACATTAAAAAAAGGTGATGTAATAGCATTTAAAGATGGTGATATAGTCGTAACTCATAGAATTGACAATATTATAGAAGAAGAAGGAATGACTAAATATATAACTAAAGGTGACAATAACAATAATCAAGATAGCGGATATGTATTGTCACAACAAATAGAAGGTAAGTATGAATTTAAAATAGCAAGATTAGGAAATCTAGCGATGTTTATACAAACTCCTCTTGGAATGATTGTATGTTTATCAATACCAATATTAATATTATTGATATTTCAAATAACGGATTTAAAAAAAGATAAAGACTTAATTGCAATGGAAGAAGAAATAGAAGAATTAAAAAGACAAAATGAAAAACTAATGAAAAAATAGTTAATTACATTTTTTATTATAATAAGAATTATTCTTATTATAATTTTCTATAAATGTCGTAAAGAAAGGGGGGGATAATTGATGAAGAAAAACGATAATAAATTAGCAAAATTTACAGCTATAGTATTATTAATTACTTTAGTGGCATTAATGTTAGTAGCTGGAACTTATGCAAGATATACAACAACAGCAAGTGGTACAGATAAAGCAAGAGTTGCACATTGGAAAATTAATGCAACAAATAATGTTAGCAATTTATTTGCTGATAGTTATAGTAATGTAGCTGCTGGAAATTCAGATTTAAGTATAATAGCACCAGGAACAAGTGGATCTTTTGATTTCAACATAGGTGGGTCTGTAGAAACAGCATATACATTAAAAGTTACTACAACTGGTTCAAAAGATGAGGTAAATGGAGCTGTTAGTGGTTATAATCCAATTAAATATTCATTTAAAAAGAGTGGAGACACACAAACTTCTGAAAATTTAACTTTTGCCCAATTGCTAGAAAAAATAGAAGAAATCGGAGATGGACAAACAGTTAAACAACCAGAAACTTTGGAAGATTCTACATACACTATAGGATGGAAATGGGCATTTGATGGAGATGATGCTAAAGATACAGAATTAGGTAACTTAGTTACTTCTGGTGAAAAAACAGTTTCACTATCAGTTAACATTGTAGCTACTCAAGTAGGTCAATAAAAGCAAAAAGCTCTATTAATAATATTTTAGTAGAGCTTTTTAATAATATACTGACAAAAGTCAAAAGGTTTTTGTGAGTATATTAATTAAAAGGAGAGAAAGATGAAAAAAGAAAAGGTAATAATTTTAATACTGATTATATTAATAATATTATTAATATTTTGGGTAGGATATAGAATAGGAAAAATAGGGTATAAAGAAACTATAGTTTCACAAGATGATAATATGAAATATAATGCAATAACATTATTAGAGAATGATATGAAAGCTGTAAAAAACAATCAATTAAACATATTTAATAATACGGAGTTTAATAATGAAAAAATAATAGCACCACATTCAAAAGGAACATATAATTTTTTAATACAAAACAATACAAACAGTGACGTTATATATAATATAAAATTTAATAATGAAATGCAAAATTTCGTTAATATGAAATATAAATTAAAATTAGATAATATTTATGTAAAAGGAAACAAGAGCGAATATATAACACTTGATCAAATGAATTTGGATGATATTGTCGTATTAAAAAATTCTACAAATATTTATACACTGGAATGGTATTGGGATGATAACGATGAGCTTGATACACATGTAGGAAGCCAAGAAGAAGATAATTATTACACAATAAATTTAGATATAGAATCAGCTGCGTATAGAAAATAAAAAAGCTCTAAAAATCATATTTAGAGCTTTTTCTCTTTGAAATTACTGGTGGAATTTCAAAGATTATATTAAAGCATTCAAATTTTTCTGTTTCATTACTTTCAAGATAGTCAAGATAAATATCTAATTCATCTAAATCTCTGCATGCAGTTATAATAGCAGGATGTAAATTATAATTAAACAAAAGTTCTGTTCCCAAATCAAATGCAAATTTTATGGATTTTTTCTCTTTTGTATGAGCTAATTTAAAAGCTTCTCTAAATCTTGCAACAAAAGGAGTTTTAAACAAATCTATTGGCAATGTGTAATTTTCTTGAATTATTTCTTCATATGTTTTATTATCATTTTGTTTAAGTTTGTCTAAGTCTGTTTTTGTATATGGTAAAATAACTTGTCCAGATGTTTCTGATATTATTAAAGTATTTTCTTTTAAATCTAAATTATCTATAGTTAATTCATCCTTGGTACTAGAAGTTGTATCAGTGGTATCTGAAAATTTAAACATTGTAAATTTCAATAATGATTGTAAAAAAGTTTCAATAGTTATTATATTAGTATTAATCATGTTTATAGTTTTAAAATAATTAATATTATCATTATTGTTGGTTTCAATTTCTTTCTTTTTATCTTGTAATAATGCTATATTTTTATTACAAAGTGATAAAGAGTCTTTTAAGCCCTCTAATATTTTTATTACATCATCAGAATATTTTAAATCAATATCATTAGAAGAACTAACAATTTTTTCAATGTTTCCTAGTAATATTGTTATTAAATTTTGTTGTATTATAATCATTGAATCAATTTGCTCACACATATTTGAATTTTTCATTTGTTTCACCTCACAAATATTATATATTAAGTTGTGATTTTTTACAATAAATTTAAATAGATATTTTCGACAAAAATTTATAAAATTCATATTATATATAAAAGAGAACATAGAAAGGAGGATTTTTAATGTGAAGTTAGAAGACAAACGAATCGGATTTGTTATGACAGGCTCATTTTGTACGTTTAGAAAAACAATAGATGAGCTTAAAAAGATTGTTAAATTAGGAGCTAAAGTAGTTCCGATAATGTCAGAAAACAGTTATACTATGGATACTAAATTTGGCAAAGCAGAAGATTTTATAAAAGAAATTGAAGAAATTACTAGAAATAAAATATTGCATACTATTCAAGAAGTTGAGCCAATTGGTCCTAAAGATATGTTAGATATATTAGTGGTAGCTCCAGCAACAGGAAATACCATAGCAAAACTTGCAAATGATATAATTGATGGTCCTGCAACAATGGCTGTAAAAAGTCACTTGAGAAGAGAAAAACCAGTTGTTATCGCTATTTCAACTAATAACGGACTGTCAGGAGCAGGAGAGAACATAGGAAAACTATTTAATAAGAAATATTATTATTTTGTTCCATTTAGACAAGATAATCCAATAACTAAACCTCGTTCAATTGTTTTTGATTCATCATATTTAATAAAAACAATTGAAACTGCACTAGATGGTGAACAAATTCAACCAATGTTATTGTGAATATAAAAATTCACCTTCTGACATAATGTTCAGAAGGTGAATTATCTTATTTTGTATTTTTGCCTATTTGAAAAAAATTTTTATCAATCATGTTTCATATTATGTCCTTTCATTATAAATTCTTTGGATCTGATAGAGGATTTGCTTCTACCGCATTACGAACTTGTTCATTACTAACATGTGTATAAATTTCTGTTGTAGATATACTTTGATGTCCTAAAAGTTCTTGAAGAGCACGTATATCAACATTTCCATATTGATACATAAGTGTTGCTGCAGTATGTCTTAATTTATGTACTGATAAGTTCTTAGTATCTAATCCTGCTTGTTTCAATTGTTTATTTATTATAGTTTGAACAGTCCTATTGCTAATTCTTTGCTTTTGCTCACTTAAAAATAAAGCTTTATCTGAATTTTTAGAATCATGTTTAATCATATTTGAGGCAGGACGGGAAGAGAGGTAATCATTAATTGCAATCATGCAGGATTTATTAAGATAAACTGTACGTTCTTTATTACCTTTTCCTATTACAGTCATTTTACATTCTTCAAAATTTATATCATTAATATTAATTCCAACAAGTTCAGAAAGTCTCATACCACAATTTAAAAGTAAGGTAGTGATAGCATAATCTCTTTTATAATTTCTATTGTCTTCATTTATAGCTACATTTAATAATTTTTTACTATCATCTAAAGATAAATATTTAGGCATTCTTTTTTCAAGCTTTGGTGTTTCTAAATTCTGAGCAGGATTAATTTTCAAAATATTTGCTTTTTGAGATAGGTATTTAAAAAATATTCTTATTGTTGAGATTTTTCTTGCTCTTGTTGTTGCTTTACTACGATTATCAATTGCTAAATGTGATACATAAGCA
Organism: uncultured Clostridia bacterium; assembly: GCA_934149155.1. GTDB lineage: Bacteria > Bacillota > Clostridia > TANB77 > CAG-508 > CAG-269. The sequence continues at coordinate 22,530 of CAKPDZ010000016.1, forward strand.
TGTATGTCATCAAGCGTTATTTTCTTTAAATCTTGTTCGCTAAATGATGATATGTCAATTTCATTGTAAATTGTCTTATCTGTCAATTTAAAGCGAATCATAATGAATTTTAAAAAGTTTGATAAGTCATAATTATATTCTTTTACTGAATTTGATGATTTATTTAATATTGTTATAGAATAATCTAAAAATGCATTTAGATATTCTGGATTTTTTTCTCTTGGTATCATTTATTTCTCACTCCATTTTTTAGTATAAAAGTATAATATCACTTTTAAATATAAAAAGAAAGAGTTTGCACAAAATTATTTTAAAGTGTTGCAAAACATTGACAAATTATGTGGATGGTTGTAAAATGTTTATGTTACTTGTAAATACAACATTTTATGGAGGTACAATTATGGATGGCCGGAATATAAATATTGACGAATCTATAAGAAGATTATTATCACATTCTACCATTATTTCTAAGAAATATAAAGTAGAAACTATAACGAGTTTAATGGCATTGGGAACATTTGCTGCTCTAGATGAAACTCCTCTTAACAAATATTTGTTGAATAGTAGTATGAATGCAGAAGAGATAGGTAAAGCAATAAAAGCGTTCTTTGATAAATATTTAGAGCAGAACATTAATGATGAAGCAAACAATTTTTACAGCATGATAATCTATGACCAGAAATATAATATATCATGGACTTTGTTTGAAATTATTGAATCAGTAATTTATGCCAAAAATCATTATACACATTTAAAGCGTAACACAAATTATTTTCTAAATGAAGCTTTTTTGGAAACAATACCAAATATTTACTTGGATTTTATTACTTTATGCTTAGGAGAAAATGCAGTATTGCCACTAACATTTGAATATGAAGAAGAAAAAGAATGTATTCCATTAGTTATTCCAAAAGAACTAGCTAGTTGCATTACTATTATGAATAATGAACCTTGGGCAAAAGAAAGATTTTGCAGAATTCTTGGACGAGAAGGTGAAACAGAACAACTGGAAAGAATTCTTGCTAAAGCAACAAAAAGAAATGCAATTTTAATTGGTGAACCAGGCGTTGGAAAAACTGCAATAATTGAAAAGTTGACATGGAGTATTGCTACAGGACACTGTCATAATAAATTTAAAAATGCTAAAGTGCTTGCTCTAGATGTAAATTCTATTATTGCAGGAACAAAATTCAGAGGAATGGCTGAGGAAAGATTTAAAATACTTATTGAATTCTTAGCGTTGAATCCAAAATGTATTTTATTTATTGATGAAATTCACACAATTCTTGGAGCAGGAACTAGCACGACTGGTGAATTAGATTTAGCAAATGTATTAAAACCAATCTTAGCTAGAGGAGAAACTCAAGTAATTGGAGCTACAACTTCAGAAGAGTATGAAAAATTTTTTTCATCAGATGGAGCGTTGAAAAGAAGATTTGAAAAAATCATTGTCAAAGAACCTCATGCAAATGAAGTTTATGATATGATAAAAAATCAGATTTCTTATTTATCAAAATTCCATGGAACTAAGATAGATAAAGAAGTAGTTGATTTTGCGATATTGAACGCATCATGTTTTAATTATGAAACAAAAAATCCGGATAGAACATTAGATTTGATAGACCGTTCGATGGCAGCAGCTGAACTTCAAGGCAAGAACGTTGTTGAAAAATCTGACATCTTAAATAATTTTGCTATTAGAAAAAAACAATTTGACAATATGACAACTGAAACCAAAATGACTACAGCATATCATGAAACAGGACATTATATTGTTAAACGTTTTGCTCCAGAATTGCGACATCTCAAAACATTAGCAATTTCAATTATGCCTGCAGAAAGTTATCTTGGTGTAAATGTTTATGAAGAGGATGAAGATATAACACCATCTAGAACTAGAAAAGCTTATATTCAAGAAATTGCTTGTAATTTAGGAGGTAGAAAAGCAGAACAAATGTATACCAAGGAACTTTCTGCAGGAGCATCAAGTGATTTAATTAAAGCAACAAATATTGCTCAAAATATGGTTACGCGGTATGGACTAGGAACTTCGACTAATAGAGTATTTTTAGAAAATAAAGAAACTCCTATTTATTCAGAATTACTAGTCGACAGTATTAATAGTGAAGTTGACAATATTCTTAAAGAGGCGGATGACTATGCAGAAAAACTTTTGACAGAACATCAGGAAGAGCTTAAAATGCTTGTTGATGCATTGATGGAAAAAGGTATATTATCTAGTAATGAAATTAAAGAAGTATTTGAACCTTCTGAAGAATTGGTAGAATGTTAGATATCTCAAAAGAGTGCTACAATTGTAGTACTCTTTTTTCGGAGATTATCTTAACTTTTATATTAATTCAAGTAATTAGAAGATATTATTCCAATTGATAAAAAATTTAAAGTATGTTAATTTTTTATAATTTGAATAAAAAATGAGTAGAGTAGGGGGGACAGTCATATTTTTAATGTTGTAGGTTCATATTAAATATAAGTATTTTTTATATTTTATAAAAAAATATATAGAAAAAATTTTGTGCAAAGTTTTTACAAAATAGAATTTGAATTTCTGATTTGTAATTTTTAAAATAAAATTTAAAATAAAAATTAAATTAAAAAAATATTGTAAATATTATATTTGAAATTTTAAAATTTTTAAAATTATAAATTAAAAATTTTAATTTTATAGAATTTTAAAAACGAACATTTGTTGATTATAAATTTTAATGTTTGGTTTTAAATTTATATGTATTTGATTATTATAATTTAAACGTTTGAGAGATTTTAGATAAAAAATGACCAAATTTTTTATACTTATATAGGTATATAAAAAAATGTAAAAATACCTCAAAAAAGCGACGCACGAGAATCGATTTTAAGCCGTTTTTATTTTTAAGGCTTATAGTTTGTTGTTGGTAAAATACGGCAAATATAGAGAAATAGGCATTTTGAAGATTTTTGGAAAATTTATATAAAATATAATATGAAATAAAAATTATTAAGTAATAAAATTAAATTTTAAATAGAAAAATTATTTAGATGTAAAATTATAAAACTGATTTAAAATTGATTTTAGGAATAAATATCTGGGATTAGACTAACATTATTACAAGGAATAAATTATAAAGTAATAATGTTAGTCAAACGATAGCTAATAAATAGCTAGAAAAGCCGTTAAGGCTAGTGGTTACAAGAACTTGTGGGTAGGACTCTGAAAGGGGTTCTATTATTTTGCTCCTATCTTGGATTGCACAAAACTTTGATTTTGTGCAATGTTCTGTATTCCTTTTTTTACACTTTTTCATATCTACTTCTACCTCTCTTCTATTGATTATTGATATATGCAACCAAAAAAGAGATATTGATTAAATTCAATACC
>CAKPDZ010000017.1 GCA_934149155.1 uncultured Clostridia bacterium
ACAAATGCAATTAATACATAACTAATTACATTAATTATAGTTGATACTGAACTCATCATAATTCCTACCAAATCTGTGTAATTGATAACATTTTCCTCTTTTCCTTGTTCTGTTTGTTTATTATTATAATCTGTTATAATGTCTGCAATCTTATCTTTTGAGTCAAAATCCTTAGGGTATAAATTTATTGTTGAAGGATTATCTAAATCCACTACACCTAGTTGGCTCAAATTGTTGTCATAAGTTGCTGAAGCATTATTAGAATATGTTTGCATTAATTGGGCAAGCTCTGCTTCTGAAAGTGTTGACATATAAGCTTTTTGCTCATCTGATAATTGTGTGTAATCAAATGTTCCATTTGTGTCTTCTGGGAATTTAATTCCTGTAAATACATTTATCTCTGGATTAGCTTTTTGCTCTTTTACTATTTCTGCATCATTAACTTTATTTATAACATATTCTTTTAATTCTTTGTTATATCCAATTAATCCTGTTGAAGATGATGCTACTGTATTTTCATTTGGTTTGATAATTCCTACAATTTGAATTTCTTCTGCCTTGTCTACTATTTGTTTCATATAGTCTTCATCATTTGTCATGTCTTGCCATATGTTTCCGACTTTTTTATAGTAATCTGTATTTAATAAAACTTTAAATTTGTAATTTAAAAGTTCATCATATGAATAACTATTTTTATCATCATTTGTTTTTATTTCTTCGCCTTTTTTTAATTTTTCCATTGCATTTCCAAGTTCTGAAACATCTTTTATTCCTAATGAATATAAAGTATAATCACTTACTTCGTTATTTTTATCTGCTATTAATACAACTTCATTATATTTTTCTGGCATTCTTCCTGCTAATACATCATATTGTGAATTTATCAAATCTTTGTTATCAAGCATTTCTGTCCATACATCAGTTTCTGTCATCATTGCACTACTTGTTGACATTATTGAACTTGATTGTTCTTGTGCTTTTACCATATCTCCAAATCCTATTTTTTCTAATACTGAACTTGGATTTACTTTATATGCACTTCCATCTTCTTTTTCTTTGTAAATATTTAAATCTAAATTATATCCATATTGAATTGCATTTAGATAATTTTTAATATCACTATCACCATTTTCTAGAAAGTTCTTAAATTCTTTTAAATTATTAGTTTGAACTTTACTTGATAAAGTTTCTAACATATCTCCCATTATTGCTCTTGAATAGATTTTGTCATTATCATGTTCTTCTCCATCATCTTTTCCCATCATTGCTTCCATCATACTTGTCATATCAATAGATGATTCTTCAACTGTTATCGGATATGATGATAATGTATCTTCTTCTACTTTATTTATATATGATTGCATTCCATTTGACAATGAAAGTATTAGTGCAATTCCTATTATTCCTATTGATCCTGCAAATGATGTTAAAAATGTTCTTCCCTTTTTAGTCATTAAATTGTTTAAGCTTAAATGTACTGCTGTTGCAAATTTCATTGATGCTTTTCCTGATTTTTGTTTTTTAGTTCTTGCTCTATCTAGATCTTTCTTAGTTGCAGTATATGGATTTGAATCATCTGTAACTTTTCCATCTAATAATTTGATTATTCTTGATGAATATTTTTCTGCTAATTCTGGATTGTGTGTTACCATTATTATTAATCTATCTTTTGAAATATCTTTTAATATTTCCATTACTTGTTCACTTGTTTTAGAATCTAATGCCCCTGTTGGCTCATCAGCAAGCAAAATGTCTGGGTCATTTACTAATGCTCTTGCTATTGCAACTCTTTGCATTTGTCCACCTGACATTTGGTTTGGTTTTTTGTTTATTTGATCACCTAATCCTACTTTTGTTAATGCCTCAATTGCTCTTTTTCTTCTCTCTTCTTTTCCTACTCCTGATATTGTAAGTGCTAGCTCAACATTTGCTAATACTGTTTGATGTGGTATTAGATTATAACTTTGGAATACAAATCCTACTGAATGATTTCTGTATGTATCCCAATCTTTATCTTTAAATTGTTTTGTTGATTTTCCATTAATCACCAAGTCTCCTGATGTGTATCTATCTAATCCGCCTATAATATTTAACATTGTAGTTTTTCCACATCCACTTTGCCCTAATATTGATACAAATTCGCTTTCTCTAAATTCTAAGTCTATTCCTTTTAGGGCTTTTACTTCATTATCTCCTGATAAATAGTTTTTGGTTATTCCTTTTAATTGTAGCATCTTCACTTTCCTTTCTCTTTTAAATATTATTATTTTACTATGGAATTGTGAATTTTATGTGAAAAAGACAGCATATAATTTATTTTTTAATATCTTGCTGTCGCAACCAACAGATTATAAAACCTTGTAGGTTGCTCCATATCGCATTCGCTTCGCTCATTTGGTCGCTAGCGCGATATTTCAAATAAATTATATGCCATCTTTTATATTTTTCTATCCTATAACTTTATTATCAATTTCTTCTTGCACTTTTGCAACAAATTCATCCACTTTCATAGTTCCAACATCTCCATCTTTTCTAGAACGAACTGCAACAAGATTTCCTTCTTGTTCTTTTGCTCCAATAACTAACATATATGGAACTTTTTCAAGTTGAGCCTTTCTAATCTTATATCCAATTTTTTCATTAGATTCATCTAATTCAACTCTAACTTTATGTTTCTTTAATTCACTTTCAACTTGTTTTGCATATTCAACTTGATTATCTGTAATAGGTAATATTTTTACTTGTACAGGTGATAACCATACTGGGAATAATCCTTTAGTTTCTTCAATCAAAAATGATATAAATCTATCAGAAGACCCTAGTATTGCTCTATGGATTACTACTGGTCTATGTTCTTTGTTATCTTCTCCTATAAAGCTTAAATCAAATCTTTCTGGTAATGCAAAATCTAATTGACAAGTTGGAATTGTTATATCATGATTTAATGCTGTTTTTATTTGAATATCAATCTTTGGTCCATAGAATGCTGCTTCTCCTTCTGCTTCATAGAAATCAATATTCATATCTTTTAATATAGCTCTTAATTGTGCTTCAGCTGTTTCCCACATTTCATCATTGTCGATATATTTTTCTTTGTTATTCTTGTCTCTTAATGATAATCTGTATTTAAATGAATCTGCAGAAAATCCGAAATCTTTTTGATATACTTCTTTAATTAATGTTAATACATTTCCAACTTCTTCTTTTATTTGATCTGGTCTTACAAATAAGTGAGCATCATTTTGACACATTTGTCTAACTCTCTCTAATCCACAAACAGCTCCACTATTTTCATATCTAAAATCATTTGCAAGTTCACCAATTCTAATTGGCAAATCTCTGTAAGAACGTGTTTTGCTCTTATATATCAACATATGATGAGGACAGTTCATTGGTCTTAATACCATCTCTTCATTATCCATTTTCATTGCTGGAAACATATCATCTTTGTAGTGGTCCCAATGTCCACTTGTTTTGTATAATTCTACATTTGCAAGACATGGTGTATATACATGGTCATATCCTAATTCAATCTCTTTGTCTTGAATATATCTTTCTAATGTTCTTCTTATTGTTGCACCATGTGGTAAATACATTGGAAGTCCTGAACCCACTAATTCATGAGTCATAAATAATTCTAGTTCTTTTCCTATTTTTCTATGATCTCTTTCTTTAGCCTCTTCTAATAGTTTCAAATATTCTTCTAATTGGCTTGCTTTTGGATAAGAAACTCCATAAATTCTTTGTAACATTTTATTTTTTTCGTCGCCTCTCCAATAAGCTCCTGATGTTGATAGTAATTTAACTGCTTTTACTTTTCCTGTACTCATTAAATGTGGTCCTGCACATAAATCTACATATTCACCTTGTTTGTAAAATGATATTATTTCTCCCTCTGGTAATTCTTCTATTAATTCTATTTTATAATTTTCTTTTGCCTCTTTCATTAATTTAAGTGATTCTTCTCTAGAAAGCTCAAATCTTTCAAGTGGTAAGTCTTCTTTTATTATTTTCTTCATTTCTGCTTCTATTTTTTCAAAGTCTTCTTCAGAAAATCTGTGTTCTGTATCAAAATCATAATAAAATCCATTTGCTATTGCTGGGCCTATTGCTAATTGTACATTTGGAAATAATCTTTTTATTGCTTGTGCCATTATATGTGCAGTTGTATGCCAATATGCCTTTTTACCCTCTTCACTATTTTCAAATGTACATATATTTAATGAACAATCTTCATTTAATTCATATCTTAAATCTTCTACTTTTCCATTTACCTCTCCACATGTTGCCATTCTAGCTAATCCTTCGCTTATTTGTTTAGCTACTTCTAATATTGTTCTTCCCTTTTCTACCTCTAGAACTTTTCCATCTTTTAATGTTACTTTTATCATTTTAAATTCCTCCTTTTTTTATTGAAACCACATTTTATTTTGGATATAAAAATACACCCCTATAGGCTATCTGCCTATAGGAGTGATATATATTACACGGTTCCATCCCATTTTTTACTTAATTTGATTTAACGCATCTGAACGTCTAGTTTATTCACTAGAAACCTAAAGAGTTAGTTTTTCAAATACGTTTTCTTAGATTAGCTTTCAGCCTTTGACTAATCTTCTCTATTAGAAACCTTTATTTTACTTTTTCTCTTATATGTTTTTATATTGATTTATTTTTTTATATGCAAATATTGCTACTACTGCTAATATTGTTATTGCAACTCCCATCATTGTGTTTTCTCTTAATCCTGCTTTGGGTAAATTTGTATTATAGTTATTTGTATTTGTTGTATTAACATTTGTATTAGTACTTGTATCTGTTGTTGTAGTTGTATTTGTATTTACATTAGTACTTGTTGTATTAGCATTAGCATTTGTGTTTGTATTAGTGTTTGTGTTTGTATTAGTATTTGTATTTGTTGTATTTAATTGATTAGTTGTATCTTCAAAAAAATCAACTGTTGAATTTGTATCAGCTGCAAATACACTACTTGTCATTGCTACTAAAATAATTCCAATTGTTAAAACTACCATTAATTTTAATATTTTTTCTTTCCTCATTTTCATACCTCTTTCTTTTCATTATTCATCTATAGTATTAATCTCTCATTAATAGTTATACTACATTTTTCATAAAAATGCAAGTTTTTTTACTTATTTTTATGATTTTTTTACATTTTCTTCACTAAAAAGTAATTTATACATTGAATTTAAATAAAACTACATCTCCATCTTGCATTATGTATTCTTTACCTTCTTGTCTAACCAATCCTTTTTCTTTTGCAGATACCATTGAACCTTCTCTTATTAAATCATCATAAGAAACTATTTCTGCTTTTATAAATCCTCTTTCTATATCTGAATGAATCTTTCCCGCAGCTTTAGGTGCTTTAGTATTTTTCTTTATTGTCCATGCTCTTACTTCTGGTTCTCCTGCTGTTAGGAATGACATTAACCCTAATAAATCATAACTTTTCTTTATTAATTTATCTAATCCTGACTCTTTTAATCCTAATGCTTCTAACATTTCTTGTTTATCCTCATCTTCTAATCCTGATAATTCTTCTTCTATTTTTACGCATAACGGTATAACTTCTGCATTTTCTTTTTTTGCATATTCTTCTACTTGTTTTACCATTTCTTGATTTTCTGCATCATTTATTTGTTCTTCTGAAATATTAGCTATATATATGATTGGTTTTGCAGTTAATAAAAACATTTCTTTTAACATTTCTTGTTCATCTTCGTTGTATTCTAATGCTCTTGCAGGAATTCCTTTTTCTAAATTTTCTTTTAATCTTTCTATAAAATCAATTTCAGTTTGATATTTTTTATCTGCTTTTAGTCCTTTTTTTGCTTTATCTAATCTTTTATTTAGTGTTTCCATATCTGCAAAAATTAATTCTAAATTTATTGTTTCTATATCTCTTAGTGGATTAACACTTCCGTCTACATGTATTACATTTGAGTCTTCAAAGCATCTTACTACTTGTGCAATTGCATCTACTTCACGTATATGTGATAAGAATTTATTTCCAAGACCTTCTCCTTTGCTTGCTCCTTTTACAAGCCCTGCTATATCAACAAATTCTACAACTGCTTTTGTTACTTTTTGTGGTTTATACATTTCTGCTAACTTATCTACTCTTTCATCTGGAACTGCTACAACTCCAACATTTGGTTCTATTGTACAAAATGGATAATTTGCACATTCAGCTCCTGCTTTTGTTATACTATTAAACATTGTACTTTTTCCTACATTTGGTAATCCTACTATTCCTATTTTCATTTCAATTTCCCTTCTTCTTTTTATTAATAAACCATATTATAACAGATTTTTTTATTTTAATAAATAGTTTTTTAAAAATATGTTCAAAAACTTGATTTTTATGTAAAACGATGCTATAATTATAAAAAAATTTGAAACAGGCAACCATATAATTATTTACAGGAGGAAACAAAAAATGATTAAACACAGCAATATGTTTTACAACAAAGAAGAATGGGATATTCAAGGAAAAAAATCCACTGGTTATCGGTTTTTAAATAAAAAAACATCCGAACTTCAATTTGTTCCTGGCATAATTGGATTTTATCAACTCAGCTCTTATTCTTTTCTGTTTTTTTATCGTCAACAAAAACATTATAAAGTCTCAAGAACTATTTTAGATAAGGGGTTATTAAACATTGTTTATGAACACGAATTTGTGAGTTTAGAGTTTTTAACAAATGATTTGATATTGTTTGATTCCAATATTATTAAACGTTCCGTTTTATACTCTATTTCAAGAAATCGCGAAATTTCACTAAATTTCATAACTCATTCATCAAAACAACATGATTTACAATTATGTTCCAAACGAACAATAAAATTATTGAGAATTAATGAAGAAAATTTTCCAAAATATTTAGAAGTGAACTTTAAATTGTTTTCAAAGTTCTGTACTGAACATATACAAGCAATTATAGACGTTTCAACATTGACACCTAAATCACCAGTTTTTAGTACATTAAGAAATTCTTATTTGCCTTTAAGAAATGAATATTCTTTAAAAAGAATAATAGATGAAGATACTAAATATTTAGAAATTATTGAGAGCTTTTTAGATAAAAGCTATATGGTTTCTTCTGAAGAGTTGCTTAATCACATAACAAAAAGTTCCTAATAGGAACTTTTTATTATTTAAGGAGATTTACTATGAATTTAGAATATATCGTCACTAATAATAAATATAAAGATGTTAATCAAATATTAAAACAGGAATTTAATATTTCTGCAAGATTACAGCATAAACTAATACGAGAAAAACATGTATTATTAAATGGAAAAATTATAGACACTCGTTCGTCAATTGTTTTGAATGATGTTATTACTATTAATTTAAATTTTAATGAAGAAAGTGAAAATATAATTTCTACTCAAATACCTCTTAACATCATTTATGAAGATGAATGCTTTCTAATTTTAAATAAACCAGCAGGAATTGCCGTCCATCCATCAATCTTACATTATACTGATAGTCTTGCTAATGGTGTTAAATTTTATTTTGAGAGCATTGGACTAAAACGAAAAATCAGACCAATAAATAGACTTGATTTAAATACTTCTGGAATAATTATTTTTGCCAAAAATGAATATGTTCAAGAATGTTTGATTAAACAAATGCAAAATAGTACATTTCAAAAATATTATATTGCATTTGTAGAAGGAACTTTTACAAATAAAGAAGGCACAATTAATTTGCCTATCGCTAGAAAAGAAAATAGTATTATTGAAAGATGCATTTCTGAAAATGGGCAAACTGCAATTACTGATTATAAAGTATTATCTGAATATAATAATTTTTCAATAGTAGAATGTCATTTGCAAACTGGACGTACACATCAAATTCGTGTACATATGTCTGCGACTAATCATCCATTGTTAGGTGATACTTTATATGGTAGTTCTTCTGATTTAATTAATAGACAAGCTTTACATTGTTATAAAGTTTCTTTTACTCATCCTATTACAAAACAAAGCCTAACTTTTAACTGTGATTTACCAAATGATATGGATTCGATATTAATACAAAAATCTATGTAAAAAACAATCTACGGTTTTCTATCAAATACAAATATAAAAAGAGAGATAACTATTTTACATATTTTTTCTCTCTTTTCTTTTTATTCAATATTATAAGTAAATCTATAAGCCGGGTTCTGTCATCAAAAATAGTCATTTATCTAGGACATATATTGCTATATGCCTCAAGCCACGCAATTCAGAAGGTGCCGAGCAGGCTTAATCTTCTACTTAGGTGTTGCTCCAGATGGGGTTTACACTGACCCAGTATGTCACCATACCAGCGGTGAGCTCTTACCTCACCTTTTCATCCTTACCTATACTTTAAAAAGAACTTCAGAAATTTACATTTCCTTGAACAAAAGTTATAGGCGGTTATTTTCTGTTGCACTTTCCTTAAGGTTTCCCTCACTAGACGTTATCTAGCATCATTGCTCTATGGAGCCCGGACTTTCCTCTCGTAATTCCTTTCGAAATTTACCAGCGACTATTCAATTTACTCGTTTTCTATTATAGCATGTTTAGCTTGACTTGTAAAGAAAAACTAAATCCATTCGCCATATTTTTTGATATATATTTTCTTTGCCCATCCAGCTACTATACAATATAATATTGGAACTCCTATTATAATTGAAAAATATTTAGGTTCAAGTGCAGTTAATCCTATAGATTTTCCTATAAATGTAAATGGAACGATCATTCCTATTATGCTAAGTGCAATTGATGATATATAAACTGCTTTTGATGCATGACTTTGTACAAATGGTTTTTTTGCAGTTCTTATAACATGCATTCCAACTAAATTAGAAACTATACTATAAGTAAACCACGTTGTTTGAAATACTGCTACTTCATGTGCTTTGAACACAAACCATATTAATGCAAATACAATTAAATCAAAACATGAGCTTAATGGCCCCATAAACAGCATAAAGTGTTTTAAACCTTTTACATCAAACTGTTTTGGTTTATTTAAATATTCTTCGTCTACATTATCTAATGGTAAAGTTAGTTGCCCAAAATCATAAAGTAATCCCTCCACTAACAATTGTATAGGTGTCTCTGGTAAGAATGGAAGTAGTACACTTGCAATTATAACTGACATTACTTCTCCAAAATTGAAGCTTGCTGCAAGTTTAATATATTTCATTAAATTTGCATAAGTATGACGTCCCTCTTTTACACCATCAAGTAAAACGTGTAAATCTTTTTCTAGTAATATTATATCTGCAGATTCTTTTGCAATATCAACTGCTGTATCAACTGAAATTCCTACATCTGAATTTACAAGTGATGGGCTATCATTTATTCCATCCCCCATATATCCAACCACATTTCCACCATCTCTTAACAATCTAACTATACGAGCTTTTTGAATTGGCGAAAGTTTTGCAAAAATATTTGTCTTTTTTAATAATCTTTTTACACCTTGGTCTGCTAATTTATCTATTTGAGCTCCTGTAACAATTTTTTTTGATTTTATACCAACTTTTTCACATACACATCTTGTTACTTCTACATTATCACCTGTTAAAACTATAACTCTTATTCCATTTCTTCCAAGTTTTTCTATAGAAGATTTAGCTGATTCTTTTGGTGGATCAAGAAATCCTATAAATCCAATAAGAACCATATTTTTTTCATCTGTTACATCAAATCCGTCTGTTTTATTTAAATCATTTTTCTGACATACTGCAACAACACGAAGTCCTTGCTTATTTAATTCTTTTGCAATTTTTTTAATATTTTCTTTTATTGCATTTGTAATAGTTTCAACTTTTCCTTGATAATCTATTAATGTACATATTCCTAAAATTTCTTCTACTGCACCTTTTGTAATTAATTGTGTTTTACTTCCATCATTTACTATTACAGAAAGTCTACGTCTTGAAAAGTCAAACGGTATTTCATCAACTTTATTATATTTTGTAGATACTTCATCTAAATTATGTTCTATTCCACGGTTTATCACTGCTTCATCTATATTACTTCTTAAACCTGTTTGGAAATATGCATTTAGGAAAGCATGCTTTAATACCCTAAAGTCTTCATTTCCCATGACATCTAGATATTTTTCTAATACAATCTTGTCTTCTGTTAATGTTCCAGTTTTGTCTGTACATAAAATATTCATAGCTCCAAAACTTTGAATAGAATCTAGTTTCTTTACTATTGTCTTTTTCTTAGACATTCGTAAAGCTCCTTTTGATAATCCTGATGATAGAATTACTGGTAATAGTAATGGAGTTATACATATTGCTATCGCTACTGCAAATGTAAATGATGTTATTATACTATGTTTTTGAACAGTTAATATAAATACAATAGGTATTAATATAAGCATAAATTTTATTAGTAGTTTACTTATGTTTTCAATTCCTTTTTGGAAAGCTGTTTTAGGTTTACCTGTTGTTAAAGTATGTGCAACTTTTCCAAAATAAGTATTATCAGCCGTTAACACTACAATTCCTTTTGCTGAACCACTTATAACATTTGTTCCCATAAAACATATTGTGTCTACATCAGAAAGCCCTTCAATTGTCTCATTTGCATCAAGTTCAGTATTCTCAAGTTTTTTTATTGCATCAGATTCACCTGTAAGTGTTGATTGCCCAACATACAAATCTTTTGATTCTATTATTCTTAAATCTGCTGGTATCATATCTCCTGCAGAAAGTATAACTGTGTCACCTGGTACCAAATCTTTAAATGGTAATTTGATCTTTTTTCCATTTCTTACAACTGTTGCAGTTGTTGATACTAATTGTTTTAGTTTTTCTGCTGCTTTATTCGAACGATATTCTGAAAAGAAATCCAAAAATGTACTGACTGCTACTAAAACTAAAATAACAATTATATTTGCATAACTTGGTACTTCTGCTAAATATACATCTGTATAACATAACACCAATGCAATTCCTATCAAAATACTATTAAAAGGTGTAAATAAACTTTTCAGCAAGTAGTGATACCATCTTTTAGGTTTTGACTGTGTCACTTCATTATGTCCAAATCTGTGTATCCTTTGTTCAACTTCTTCGTCTGTTAGTCCTCCTTCTTTTACATTAAATTCAGAAATAAATTCTTCTTTAGAAGTTCTACATAAATGCCCATATATTTTTTCTGCATTTACATCTTCTCTTTTGTCATTTGCCATATTTTATTACCTCCTCTAGATCGTCAAAAGGACCATATCCTTTTTGACAGCTTTTCTCTTTTTATTATATATTTTTTGTGGTTTTTTTAAACATAAATATGATATCACTATGAATTTTATAATTCAATATTTTTGTTTTATTTTTATAAATTTTTAATTAATATTAGACTACTAAAAAGACTTAAAAATATAAGTTTTAAATGAAATACCGAATGTGCATGAAGAAATTATATTTCTAAGTCTTTTAATTCAAACTTAGTAAATTCTTATAAAAATAAAAGACCTTTGAATTATCATTCAAAAAAGGCCTTTTGTTTATTATACAAGTTTGTTAATTCATTTAGCGATTGCAAAACAACTCTCTTAATTCATTTAAATTTATAATATAATTGTACTTATTCTTACTATCTCTTTTGTATGGAACTTTCCAAAAATCAAGAAATTTTAATTCTTGTTCATCTAATGGCACAGAAATAATATTACTATCAGCATTCTGTGCTCTTCCATAAAGGTGTTTTGATATGTAACATGTGCAATTCATAAATTCAACCTCCTAGTAAAAAACTCATATAATAAACCTATACAATTAGTTACTGTTTTATTGTATCCTTGTCTTTTTGAAAAGTCTGCTGAATTTTGTCGAGTATATTAATTTTTGTACCGATGAGAACCGGTCCCATCGGTATAATTTTTATTATTGCTTTATTTCTTCTGTTGTTTTGTCTTTTATATTTGTAAAATATCCTGGAGTTTCTGCTGTATCTATTCTGGCATATGTTGCATCTGTGTAATTTGAATCATATGTTGTACCATTTCCGCCTATAAGTTTATTACATTTTATAAACATATTGGCTGAACTTGTAACACTTGAAGTAGTCCATCCTGTTTTATTTTCTTCACTATACTCACTTACATATATTTTTTCTAGATTTGAAGCACTAGAAAACATACCTTGCATATTTATGACTTTACTAGTATTAAATTGTTGCATATTCAATTCTGTTAGCCCTACACAATAGTAAAACATATTTGACATATCATTTACTTCCTTTGTATTCCAATTATTAAAATTTAATTTTGTAAGTTTTTGGCAATTAAAAAAAGTTTCCTTCATATTTGTTATATTACTGGTATCGAAATTGCTAACATTCAATTCTGATAACTGCATACAATTTGAAAACATTCTTTGTATACTAATTACTCCACTTGTATTCCATTTGTCTACTTTTAATTCTTTTATATTATTACAGTTTCTAAACATATTAGTCATATCTATTACTTGTGATACATTCCAATCAGAAATATCTATCCTTTCCAAATTTTTACAATCTTGAAACGTTCCTCCATATCCCCAACCTATCTTTCCGCATGTTGTTACCTTACTTGTATCCCACTTACTTACATCTAAATTCACCAATTTATTACATCCATCAAATGTTACAAAAAGAGTTGTAACATTACTTATGTCCCATTCACTTACATTTATTGTTGTTAAACTACTACACACTCTAAACATACTAGCCATATCTGTTGCTTGTGATACATTCCAATTGTAAACATCAATTTCTTCCAAATTCATACAATTTTGAAACATTCCACCTCCGTCCAGACGTACCATTTCCAAATTTCTCCACATTGTTTGTGTCCCATTTGCTTACATCTATTTTTACCAGTCCAGTACAGTTATAAAACATGTTTGACATACTAGTTACTTTGCTTGTATTCCATTTATTTGTATTTAATTCAGTTAAGCTCTCACATCCTTGAAACATTCCTTGCATATTGGTTACATTACTAGTATTCCAATTTTCTAAATTTAACTCTATAAGTTTACAACAACTAGCAAAGGCATTAGTCATATCTATCACATTACTTATATCAAAATTACTTACATCTATTTGAACTAACTTATTGCAATTATAAAACATTCCTGACATATCGACTACTTTACTTGTTTTCATTTTACTAACATCAAGTTCTATTAAGTTGTTGCAATTACTAAACATATCTTTCATATTATTAACATCTAAAGTACTAAAATTGTGCATTTATATATTTGTTATATTCGTTAAATTTTGAAATAAATATTGTGCATTTTTATTCGCATATATCGCTTCTTTACTGATAAACGTCAATTCATATAATCCATTGTTATCTTCATCAGTATAATAACCAATTATACTCTCATCTTGTTTTTCTGATGCATCAAATCTTGCTATTATTTTATCCGAATATTCTGGTTCTTCTCCTTGCTCAAATTTTATTAATTCTATTTTCTCTTTAGCTATTGAACTTGTTAGATAGGTTGATGTTGAGCCTTTATTCGTTGCAATTACCATTCTGTTAGGCTCTGTCACTTTTAAGTTCAGATATGAATTTAAAATATTGTTTTCTGGCAGCTCTCCTGTTTCAGCATTTTTATATTTAAATATTATAAATGCTTCTTTTGTTTCATTTGGCTCTATTATTTCTCCTATCTGAAATCCTCCTTCTGTTATCTCGAATGTAATTTCTGCATTGTCGTAAAATTCTTCATCATATACCACTTCAACAAATGGGATTGTTTCTGTTGAATTGTTATATACGGTTATTTTATATTTTATTTCAGAACTTGGATTCGTTTTTGAAAGTTCTATTGTACTATTTAACATTGTTCCTAAAAAATTATTTATCTCACAGTTTGCTATATTTGCATCTACATCACTTACATATTCCACCTCTGTTATAAATACTCCGCTTTGTGTATCCGCTATTACTTTTCCCTCTATCTCTCCTGTTACTGATTCTATTGATGCATATCCTATTCCCATTATAATTGTTGATATTAATAAGGCCAACAACAGTAGCATATTTTTACTTCTTTTTCTTTTTTTCACACCTGTTCTCCTTTTAGCTTTTTAACATACTTTTTTCCTTAAGTAACATACTTAAAGAAATTTTTTATATCTTATAAGTATTTTCAACGTTCTTCACAACAATAATCTTATTATATTCATTTAATAAAGTACATATAAATCAATTCTCTTGCAATATGATATTTTTCTTAATACTAATCTATTTTCTTTGAATAAAGCATAAAAAACTCAAATAATATCATAAGACACTACTCAAGTTTTTTATCTCTCTATTTTTTTGTTTCTTCAACTATTATCTTCTTATTATTGTATAGTTTCTACTATTTTATCTTTTATATTTGTAAAATATCCTGGTTCTTCTTCTGTGTCTATTCTAGCATATGTTGCATCTGTGTAGTTTAAATTGTATATTGTATCATTTGCACCTACTATATTATTGCATCCAATAAACATATTGTTCGAACTTGTTACATTTGAAATCGTCCATCCTGTTTGGTCTTGTTCATTATATTTGCTTATATATATTTTTTTTAATTTTTGATTACCCGCAAACATTTCTTGCATATTGGATACTCTAATAGTATTAAATTTAATTAAATCTAATTCTGTTAATTCTTTACATTCAGCAAACATATTTGCCATTGTTGTTACATTACTAACATCAAAACTACTTACATCTAATTTTATAAGTTTACTACATCTTCTAAACATATTTTGCATATTAACTACATTACTTGTATTAAAACTACTTACATTTAGTTCAGTTAATTTACTACATCCAGAAAACATATTTTGCATACTAGTTACTTTACTTGTATTCCATTTACTTACATCAATTTGACTTAATCCACCACAATCCAAAAATGTATGCACCATATTTATTACATTGATTGTATCCCATTTACTCACATCTAATTCTATTAAATTACTACAACCATTAAATATACTTTGCATACTTCTTACATTACTTACATTCCATCGACTTACATCCAATTTTTCCAATGCTCTACAATTATAAAATATTCCTTGTATGTCTGTCACTTTACTTGTATCAAAGTTACTTATATCTAATTTTACCAATTCAATACAATTCTGAAACATACTTCCCATATTAATTACATTACATGTATTAAAATTACTTAAGTCTAATTCTTTTAATTTTTTACAGCCTCCAAACATATTTAACATATTTGTTACATTACTTGTATCAAAATTATTTATGTTTAATTCTGTTAATTCACTACATTCAGAAAACATATTCAACATATTAGTTACTTTATTAGTATTAAAATTTCTTAAATCCAATTCTATTAATCCTTTACAAGAATAAAACATACCAAGCATAGTTATTACATTACTCGTATTAATTTTGCTTATATCTAAATCTGTTAATTCACTACAATTATAAAATACAGCAGTCATATTTTCTACTTGTGTTGTATCAAATTTTTTTAAATCTAATTTTTTTAATTGACTACATCCATTAAACATGTTCGACATATTGCTCATGCCAGTCGTTCCAAAGTTATCAAATGTTATAGCTTTTAAATTACTTAAATTCCTAAACAAGTACTGTGCAGTTTTATTAGCATAAATTATCTCTTGACTTACAAATGTTAGTTCATATAATCCATTACTATCTGTATCAGTATAGTATCCAATTATACTTTCGTCTTGTTTTTCTGATGCATCAAATCTCGCTATTATTTCTTCAGAATATTCTGGCTCTTTTCCTTGTTCAAATTTTATTGATTCTATTTTTTCTCTTGTTACTGAACTTGTTAAATAATTTCCAGTAGCACTTGACGCTAATACCATTCTATTAGGCTCTGTCATTTTTAAGTTTAAATATGATCTTAAAACATTGTTTTCTGACACCTCTCCTGCTTCGGCATTTTTATATTTAAATATTATAAATACTTCTTTTGTTTCATTCGGTTCTATCATTTCTCCAATCTGAAATCCTTCTTCTGTTATCTCAAATGTAATTTCTGCATTGTCATAAAATTCATCATCATATATAACTCCCTCAAACGGAACCATTTCCGATGAATTATTATATACTTTTACTTTGTACTTTATTTTAGAATTCGGATTCGTTTTTGAAAGTTCTATTGTAGTATTTAACATTGTTCCTAAAAAATTATTTATTTCACAATTTGCTATATTTGCGTCTACGTCACTTACATATTCCACATCTGTTATAAATACTCCACTTTGTGCATCTGCTATTGCTTTTCCTTCTATTTCTCCTGTTATTGATTCTATTGATGCATATCCTATTCCCATTATAATCGTTGCTATTAATAAGGATAACATCAGTAGTATATTTTTGCTTATTTTGACTTTTTTCATTTATTTTTTACCACTTTCTTTTTTTATTTTATTGTTATTATTTTTTCTTTAAGCTATATACTTAAAGAAAAAGCAAAAATCTCTGAACCTCAATAGTGGCAACATATACGATTTTTTTATTATTACAAAAAATTTACTTTTTCTGTTTCAAAAACATCCTAAAAAAATGTCGAAAAATGTATTGATATATCAACTTTTTATTGATATAATGAACTTGATTTTTATATCTTTAAGTATATAGCTTAAAGATATTTTTCAACTATTTCCAAATAAAAAAACTATCAAATTAACTTTTTTTATTGTTCTACTATATTACCTCTAAAATTGTAATACTATATTTTCTATTCTGTTTCCATTACTCTGTCTTTTATGTTAGTAAA
Source organism: uncultured Clostridia bacterium (assembly GCA_934149155.1). GTDB lineage: Bacteria > Bacillota > Clostridia > TANB77 > CAG-508 > CAG-269. Next base: position 16,812 of record CAKPDZ010000017.1, read on the forward strand.
ATATCCTGGTGTTTCTGTTGTATCTATTCTAGCATATGTCACATCTGTGTAATTTGAATTATATGTTGTACCATTTCCGCCTACTATATTTTCAACACTTGCAAACATATCATTAGAATTCGTTACTTCATCAATATTCCAATTGTTTACATATATTTTTTGTAAGTTTCTACATCCACTGAACATATACCCCATATTATTAACTTTGTTTGTGTTAAAATCACTTATGTCTAGTTCTGTTAATGAAGTACATAATCTAAACATCATATACATGTCAGTTACTTGGCTTGTATCAAAACTATTTACATTTAAATCTTTTAAACTAGTACAGTTTAAAAACATACAACTCATATTCACTACATTTTTTGTATCAAAATTTTGCAAGTCTAATCCTCTTATTGTAGAACATCCAGCAAACATTCTTTGCATATCACGCACTTTACTTGTATCAAAATTGCTTATATTTAATTCTGTTACCAAATTACAACCATCAAACATACCACTCATATTTATAACATTACTTGTATTCCATTTACTCACATCTAATCCAGTTAAAGATTTACAATACGAAAAAATATAGCTTATATTTGTTACATTACTTGTATCAAAATGATTTATATTTAATTGTGATAATTTTTCACAATGTTTAAACATGGAGTCCATAATTGTAACATTAATTGTATTGAAATTATCTATATTTAATTCTTCTAAATTAGTACAACCATTAAACATACTTCTTGTAATTGTTACTTGGCTAATATCCCAGTTATTTAAGTCTATTCTTTTTATTTTTTGACACTTGTAAAACAAAAAAGTCATATTAGTAACATTATGTGTATTAAAATTAGCTATCTCAATTTCTTCTAAATTAATACAATCATAAAACATATACGACATATTGTTAACATTTGATGTATCAAATGTTTCTAAGTTCACTGATTCTAATGCTATACAATCTTGAAACAATTGTTGCATATTTGTTACATTACTTGTATCAAATTTGATTAAATCCAATTTTTTTATTTTTCTACAGTTATAGAACATTCTCAACATATTTGTTGTCCCTATAGTTCTAAAATTATTAAACTCTATATCTGCTAGGTTTATTAAATTTTGAAACATATATACCATACTTTTATTTGCATAAATTATTTCTTGACTTACAAAAGTTAACTCATATAGTCCATTATTATCTGTATCAGTAAAATATCCAATTATACTTTCATCTTGTTTTTCTGATGCATCAAATCTTGATATTATTTTCTCTGAATATTCTGGTTCCTTCCCTTGTTCAAATTTTATTGATTCTATTTTTTCTTTTGGCACTGAACTTGTTAAATAATTTGAGGTTGAGTCTCCATCCTTAGCAACTACCATTCTATTAGGCTCTGCCATTTTAAAATTCAGATATGATTTTAATACTGTATTTTCTGGTATAGTTTCTGTTGTTACATTTTTATATTGGAATGTAATATACACTTCTTTTGTCTCACCTGGAGCTATTGTTTGTCCTATTTGGAAACCTTCTGTAGTTATCTCGAATGTAATATCTGGATTATCATAGAAATCATCATCATAAACAACACCTACAAATGGTACTGTTTCAGTTGAACTGTTATATACGGTTACTTTATACTTTATCTCAGAAGTCGGATTTACTTTTGAAAGGTTTATTGTACTATTTAACATAGTTCCTAAAAAGTTATCTATTTGACAATTATTTATATTAGCATCTATGTCGCTTACATACTCTACGTCTGTTATAAATACTCCTTCTTGTGCATCTGCTACTACTTTTCCTTCTATTTCTCCTGTTATTCCTTCTATTGATGCATATCCTACTCCCATTATCATTGTTGCTATTAATATAGCTATCAACAGCAGCATGTTTTTGCTTATTTTTAGTTTTCTCATTAACTGTCTCCTTTAGTTCACTTCTATAATCTTTTTCATTTTTATAAAACTTTATTCTTTTTTGTTTTTTATAATAATTATTTTCATCTAATTTTCTGTATATGTTTTCCTTAAGTTGTATACTTAAAGAAAAAAGCAAAAGTTTGTATGTCAGTAATTACAAGGAATACGTGCATTTTACCTACCATAAAAAATCGAGAGTTTTTATTCCAAAATATCTGTTATAAAATGTCGAAAAAAGTATTGATATATCAGCTTTTTATTGCTATAATGAGTTTAAGTTTTAACGTCTTTAAGTATACAACTTAAAGAAAATTTTTAATATTTTATAACTATTTTCGACATTTTTTACAGAAACACTTTTATTATATTCATTATTTTCTTTTAAAAAATAAAAAAACTTAAATAATATCATCAGACACTACTTAAGTTTGTTCATCTTTATAATTCTTCTACTATTAATTTATCTTTTATTGCAACTACAGCATAACTTTTTAAGTTCGGAATTGCTTGTAACTCTTCTGTTTTGTATATCTTTTTAATTGTTTTTTGGCTTCTTATTGTTTTTGTTTCAGAAGCTCTGGATTTTTATTATAATCTTCTTGTTTTATATATTTAAATTCTATCAATACTCCATATCTTTCTTCTATCTTCTCTCTTGGCACTATTAATATATCTGTTCCAACTTCTAGTTCTGATTTTACATATACTGCACCTAACATTCTGCATATTGAGTAAAATATTACTTTTATATATTTCTCATCAAATCTTTGGTAATCTCTGTTAGATAAGTTTGTTAGAAATGTTCCTAATGTTTCTATTGCTTTATCTATTTTTCCTTCTAATAAAATTTCCTCAGATATTTTTTCTGTATCTATTGTATTGGTTATTATTTTTGCTTTCCTACTAATATATTCTAAAAAATAATCACTATATATTTTTCTTATCACATCATTTGGAATTTTAAAACTACATTTACTAAATCCCACTTTTTCTATAGTTAAATATCCTAAATAAAACAATAATGAAATTAATTCTTTCTCTCCAAAGCTTATTTCTGCATTAAACTTTTCTGTAAGTTTACTTTCAACCAGTTCTTCTGCTACTATATTTTCTAATAAGTTTATTTTATTCATATTTTGGCATAAATCCATAAATGCTTCTATTTTTCTATAATCACTTAATATGTTTATATCCACTAATTCTTCTGGTACTTCTTGTTGTTCTTGATATGCATTCAAAAAATATAATGTCATATTTGAATTATACATCTTATACTTTTCATATTCTGTCTTTATCATATCTGAAAATATATATCCATCATAGTTTTCTTTTATTATTGGCAACAATTCTTCTTGCTTTTCTTCTGGTATGTCTATTTCTGTCATCAACTATCATTACATAAATCTTTTCAAATGCTTTTTGGATATAAAATGCTTTAAATAAATTATTAAGAATCATTTCAGCTTCATCGTCTTTATTTACTATAAAATCCAAACCATATTTAGCCACAAAAACTTCTATTGATGTTGCTACTTCGTTTTAAATCCTTTAATTGCTTCTTCTAAAGTTTCTGTACTTATCCCAGAAAAATTAAATCTTAATACACAATATCTATTTTTATTTGGTGTTGGACTTTTTCCTATATATGTATCTCCAAATAATTTTTCAAATTTATCCGCTCTATTTTTATCATAATAGCACTCTAATGTACTGGTAAATAACGTTTTTCCAAATTTTCTTGGGCGCAAAAACATTAATGTGCATCTGATAAATTCTCCATTTTTTCTATATACATTGTTTTGTCTACATATATTCTGTTTTCTTCTATTAACTTTTCGTAATTACTTATTCCGTTTGGTAATTTTCTCATGACCTTACATCTCTTTCTATTTTGTGGTACATTTGTGACCGGTTTCCTAATATACATTCAAATTACTTCCTTGAAGTACATTATATTAATAAATACTGATACCATCAATCTTTCGTTTGCTCTAGTCATCTTCTTTTCTTATTCTACTATAATCTCTATGAATTTGCAATAATTGTTAGTATAGATTTTATTTTTTAGTTTACTTTTTCTCTTTTTGCATTATAACTTATAAAAAAAATTAAGAATCAGCCCTAAATGTACCTTTTTTTACTTTTTGTCTTTAATATTTGTAAGATATCCTGGTGTTTCTTCAGTGTCTATTCTGGCATAGGTTGCATCTATATAGTTTGAATTGTATGTTGTACCATTTCCACCCTGTATTCTATAGCATCCCATAAACATATTTTCTCCTGAATCTGCTACATTTGAAGTATTCCATCCAACTTTATTTTCTTCATCATATTCACTAACATAAATTTGTTCTAATTTGTCTGCACCTTGGAACATATATTTAGCATTCACAACTTGACTTGTATCCCATGAACTCAAATCTAATGTCTGTAATGAGTAACAATCTTTAAATATCACGTTAGTATATTTTACATTTTGGGTATTCCATTTTCCAAAGTCTATTCTTTCTAAATTATCACAACATCTAAACATATCACTTATTGTAATTACATTACTTGTATCAAAGTTTGTTAAATTTAAATAAGTGAGGCTACTACAATACGAAAACATACTTTCAAGGTCAGTAGCATTTTTAGTTTCAAATGCTTGAACATTGAGTTCTTTTAAATTTACACACCTTGAAAACATTCCTTTAAAACTAGTAGAATTATCTGTTTGAAAATTATTAAGATTCAATGTTGTTATTTTTTCACATCCGATTAAACATATATTGCATATTAGTTACTTGATTTGTATTAAAATTACTCACGTCTAATTCCGTTACTTTACTACATCCAGAAAAAACATATTGCATATCAGTCACTTGACTTGTATTAAATTTGCTCACATCTAGTTTCGTTACTTCACTACACCCAGAAAACATATATTGCATATCAGTCACTTGACTTGTATCAAAATTACTCACATCTAATTCTGTTACTTTACTACACCCAAAAAACATATACTTCATTTGTGTTACTTTACTTGTATCAAATTCACTGACGTTTATTTCTTTTAAATTTTTACACTCATAGTACATATAGCTCATGCTAATAATTTTTTCAGTATTCCACTTGCTAGTATCTAACTTTACCAAATTCATACATCCAGCAAACATATTGGTTACATCTTCTACATTTGCCATATTCCAGTTTGAAACATTTAAATTTTCTAAACTACTACATCCTTGGAAAGTTCCCCCATGTTGCCAATTAACATGCCCACACTCTACTAACTTACCTGTGTTCCATTTGCTAACATCCAAATTTTTTAATTTCTTACAATTTTGAAATGTTTCCAAAAGACTTGTAACATTGGATGTGTTCCAATCACTCACATCTAATGTTGTTATTTCATTACAGTTACAAAACATATCTGCCATACTTATTACTTGACTTGTATCAAATTTGCTTACATCTACTTTTTTTAGTTTTGTACAATTTTGAAACATTCCAACCATACTATTAGTACCTAATGTACTAAAGTTCTCTAATTCAATATCTGTTACATTGTTTAAACCTTTAAAAAGTTTATCTGCTTTTTTATTGGTATAAATGATTTCTCGACTTACAAATATTACTTCGTATAATCCATTATTATCTTGATCTGTATAATATCCAATTATACTCTCATCTTGCTTTTCTGAAGCATCGAATCTTGATATTATTTTCTCTGAATATTCTGGTTCGTTTCCTTGTTCAAACTTTATTGACTCTATTTTTTCTTTTGGTATTGAACTTGTCAAATAATTTGATGTTGAATCGCCTTCATTCGCAACCACCATCCTATTAGGCTCTGCCATTTTAAAGTTTAGGTATGATTTTAAGACTGTATTTTCTGGTACGTTTCCTGTTGCCTCTTTATATTTGAACGTTATATACACTTCTTTGATTTCTCCTGGTGCTATTGTTTCTCCCACTTGAAATCCATCTGTTGTTATCTCAAATGCAATATCTGAATTATCATAAAAGTCATCATCATATACTACACCAACAAATGGCACTTCTTCTTCCGAACTATTATATACTGTAATTTTATATGTTATCTCTGATTCTGAATTCGTTTTTGAAAGTTCTATTGTGTTATTTAGCATTGTTCCTAAAAAATTATTTATTTTGCAATTATTTATATTAGCGTCTACGTCGCTTACATACTCTACATTTGTTATAAATACTCCACTTTGCGCATCTGCTATTGCTTTTCCTTCTATTTCTCCTGTTACCGATTCTATTGACGCATATCCTATTCCCATTACAATTGTCGCCACCACCATTAACAATAGCAACATCATGTTTTGGCTTATTTTTATTTTTTTCATTTATTTTTTACCACTTTCCTTTTGGTTTTATTGTTATTATTTTTTCTTTAAGTTGCATACTTAAAGAAAAAACCAAAAGTCTTGTTCTTCAGCGGTGACAATACATACACGTTTTTTAGCATCTCAAAGAATTTACTTTTACTATTCAAAAAACATATGCGAAAAAATGTCGAAAAAAGTATTGATATATCAGCTTCTTATTGCTATAATAAATTTGGATTTTATATCTTTAAGTATGCAACTTAAAGATATTTTTATTCTTGTGTTGATTCGTTTTCTACTGGTTTATCTTTTATATTTGTAAAATATCCTGGCATTTCTGCCGTGTCTATTCTTGCATAGGTTGCATCTGTGTAGTTTGAATCGTATGTTGTACCATTTCCACCTGTTATCGAAGAACATCCAAAAAACATCCTGGCCGAATCCATTACTGTTGCTGTAGTCCATCCTATATTATCGTTTTGATTATATTTCCTTACATATATAGTTTTCAAATTTCTATCATAACAAAACATTGTTTGCATTGCTGTTGCACTACTTATATTAAAACTGCTTAAATCTAATTCTGTTAGTTGATAGCATTCGTAAAACATACTCGAAAAATTAGTAACATTATTTGTATTAAATTTTGATACATCTATTTCTTTCAAATTATTACATTTATAAAACATTCTGTCCATGTTTTTAACATTACTTGTATCAAAGCCTGATACATCTAATTCTATCAAGTTGCTACACATTCCAAACATCTTTTGCATATATTTAACATTGCTTGTATTAAGTTTTTTTATTCCTAATTCTGCCACTTGCTCACAATATTCAAACATAGAATTCATACTAGTCACATTACTAGTATTCCAATTATTCAAATCTAGTTTTGTTAATTTTCTACAGCCAGAAAACATATTATTCATATCCGTAACATTTGATACATCCCAATTGGAAACATCTAGTTGTTCCAAACTACTACATCCCTGAAACGTTCCTCCATATCCCCATTCATTAATTCCACACATTTTTACATTACTAGTATTCCATTTGCTTACATCCAACTTTACAAGTTTACTACAATTGCTAAAAGTTCCAAAAAGATTCGTAACATTAGTTGTATCCCAATTAGTCACATTTATTTCTGTTAATAGACTACAACTTTCAAACATATATGCCATTGATATTGCTTGTGATACATTCCAATTCGAAACATCTATATTCTCCAAACTATTGCAGCCTTGAAATATCCCATTTCCATTAGTTTGACTAGGTCCAAAATATTTTACATTTCCAGTATCCCATTTGCTTACATCTAATTCTAACAACTTATTACAATTGTAAAATGTTCCTTGCATACTTATAACGTTACCTGTATTCCAGTTTGACACATTTAAGTTTTTTAAGCTGCTGCATCCGCTAAACATATTTACTATATTACTCACATTGGTTGTATCAAAATTACTTACATCTAGATCTGTTAATTTACTGCAGTTCAAAAACATATTTTGCATAAATGATACATTTTTGGTATTAAAACTGCTCAAGTCTAATTCTGTCAAAGAATTACATCCACTAAACATTGAATACATCCCATAAATTTCTTTTACATTGCTAGTATCAAAATTACTCAAATTCAATTGTACTAGATTGCTGTCGCCAGCAAACATACAGCCCATAGACGTCACTGCTAAAGTGCTAAAATTATTAAATTCTATCGCTACTAGATTTACTAAATTCTGAAACACATACGCCATACTTTTATTTCCATAAATAATTTCTTCACTCACAAAAGTTAATTCATATAATCCATTGTTATCTATGTCTGTAAAATACCCTATTATACTTTCATCTTGCTTTTCAGATGCATCAAATCTTGCTACTATTTTATCTGAATATTCTGGTTCTTTTCCTTGTTCAAATTTTATTGACTCTATTTTTTCTTTTGGTATTGAACTTGTCAAATAATTCGATGTTGAATCTCCTTCATTCGCAACCACCATCCTATTAGGCTCTGCCATCTTAAAATTCAAATATGATTTCAATATTGTATTTTCTGGCATAGCTTCCGTTGATTCATTCTTATATTTGAAAGCAATATACACTTCTTTTGTTTCACCCGGATTTATTGTTTGTCCTATTTGAAATCCTTCTTTTGTTATTTCAAATATTATATCTGGATTATCATAAAAATCATCATCATAAACAACACCTACAAATGGTACTGTTTCAGTTGAACTGTTATATACTGTCACTTTGTACTGTATTTCAGATGCTGGATTTGTTTTGGATAATTCAATTGTACTATTTAACATCGTTTCTAAAAAATTATCTATTTTGCAATTGTTTATATTAGCATCAATGTCACTCACATATTCTACATCTGTTATAAATACTCCTTCTTGTGCATCTGCTATTACTTTTCCTTCTATTTCTCCTGTTATTCCTTCTATTGATGCATATCCTACTCCCATTATCATTGTTGCTATTAATATAGCTATCAACAGTAGCATGTTTTTGCTTATTTTTAGTTTTCTCATTAACTGTCTCCTTTAGTTCTCTTCTATAATCTTTTTCATTTTTATAAAACTTTATTCTTTTTTATTTTTTATAATAATTATTTTCATCTAATTTTCTGTATATGTTTTCCTTAAGTTATATACTTAAAGAAAAAGTTCAAAATCTGGCATGTCAGTAATTGCAAGAAATACGTGTATTTTACTTGTA
>CAKPDZ010000018.1 GCA_934149155.1 uncultured Clostridia bacterium
TCTATTCCATATGTCATTATATTACTATCTGGAAATAGTTTTGGAACTTTTGAAACTTGTATATCATCTACATTGATTATTCCATTATCACACATTTTGAATAGCTTTAATTTTGATTCAAAATAATCTTTCATATCAGGATGTTCTTTTTCACTAATATGATCTTCTGAAAAGTTTGTAAATAATACCATATCAAAAGTGCATCCGTCTACTCTATGTAATTTTAAACTTTGTGATGATACTTCCATTACAACATATTCTACGCCAGCTTCTACCATTTGTGCAAATGTTTTTTGAAGTTCTATACTTTCTGGTGTTGTTCTACTACTTTCTGAAATCATCTTACCATTTATATATGTTGCAATTGTTCCTATTAGTCCAACTTTATATCCTGCTTTTTCTAATATTTCTTTTATCATAAATGTTGTTGTTGTTTTTCCTTTTGTTCCTGTTACCCCTATTAATCTAAATTTTTTTGATGGGTTTCCGTAGAAATTGCAACTACAAATTGCTAATGCTTCTCTTGTATCTTTTGCCATTATTAATGTCACATCTTCTGGTAATTCTACTCCTTTTAAATCAGCACCTTCTTCTACCATTATTACTTTTGCACCTGCTTTTATTGCATCATTTATGTATTTATGTCCATCTACACTAAAACCTTTTATTGCAATAAACATATCTCCATCTTTTATATTTTTTGAATTACTGTCTAGGTTATTTATTTCAACATCTAGACTTCCTTTTGCTTTTAATCCTTCTAATCCAATTAATACTTTTTTTAACTCCATTATTTTTCTCTCCTTCAATTTATACACTTTTTAAGTGTTCAATTATTTATTAAGATTGAAGCACTTGCTTGCAAACTTGCCTACATTATATAACTAATTTTCTTTTTTGTATAGTAATAAAATGAAAAAAAATCACTTAATTATATTTATTAAGTGATTCTCTTTTTTATGATTTATTTAAGTGCTGCATTTAACATCCATATCTTTTTAGAATAGTCTGCTAAATAGTCATCCATAAGTGTTGATGTTGCATAATATTCTTTATCTTCCGCTTCTTGTTTTATTTGCCCTGCCTTTTGTTTTAGTTCTTGTAAATCATGAATTACATTTTCCATTATATCAATACTTTTTATTTGTTCATTTTTAGCTTCTCTTATTTTAGAATTTTCCATAAAATCCTTCATTGTTCCTAATGGTTGATGGCCTAATGATAAAATATGTTCTGCAACCTCATCTATCTGCTCTCTTACTTCATCATAATATTCTTCTAGTTTTTCATGTGTTGTAAAAAATCCTTTTCCAGTTACATTCCAATGATAATTTTGTAATTTTACATTTAACATTTCTAAGTCACTTAGAAATTCATTTAATTTTTTTACTATTCCTTCCATAACGTACCTCACTTTCAGGTACATTATTTACAATTTTATTACTTTTTATTCAAATATGCTCCCAACTTCTATTTGATTCCCTCTTAAGAAATCTTGTATGTTCATTCTCTTAGCATTTTCTCCTTGAATTTCTAATACTTTTATTACTCCATCTTTAGCTTTTATATATAATCCATCTTTACTATCTGATTTTAGTACAGTTCCATTTTTAACATTTTCATTATCTGCTTCAACTACATCAACTTTCCAAATTTTAATTTTCTTTCCATTCAAATATGCGTATGTTCCCATTATTGGATTTAAACCTCTAACAAGATTTTTTATTTCTTGCGCAGTTTTACTTTCCCAATCAATTTTCGACATTTCTTTGTCTAACATTGGAGCCATTGAAAAATCTTCTCCTTGTGGAATTCTTGGAGCTGTTTTATTTTCAATTTGTTCTAAAGTTTTTACTAAAAGGTCTGCTCCTATTTTGGCAAGTCTATCCCACAATTCTCCTGTTGTTTCATCAGGTGCAATTTCTGTTTTTTCTTTTAAAATCATATCACCTGTATCCATTCCAACATCCATATACATTGTTGTTACACCTGTTACTTTCTCGCCATTTATAACAGCCCATTGTATTGGTGCAGCTCCTCTATATTTAGGTAACAAAGAGCCATGGACATTTATACAACCTAACTTTGGTATTTCTAAAATCTCTTTTGGTAGAATTTTCCCATATGCAACTACACATATAACATCAGGTTCTAGTTTCTTTATTTCTTCTATAAATTCTACATTTTTTCTAACTTTTTCTGGTTGATATATTTTCAAATTCTTTGATACAGCAAATTCTTTTACAGGAGATGCAACCATTTTCATTCCTCTACCTTTTGGTCTATCTGGATTTGTCACAACTGCTAATATCTCATGTCCTGCATTATATACATCTTCTAATGATTTTTCTGCAAAATCAGGTGTTCCCATAAATACTATTTTCATTTTTAAACCTTGCTCCTTTCAATTATTATTTTCGCAATATTTGCAAAATCTTGAATTGATAACTTCTCTGCCCTAACATTTTCATCCAAATTCAATTCTTTTAATATTTGAATTCCCTCTTCTTTATTAATAAAAACTTTTGTATTAGTTAAAGCATTTAATAATGTTTTTCTTCTTTGCATAAATGCACTTTTAATTATCATAAACATTACTTTTGTATTTTCAATATCAACTGCTGGTTTATCACGTAAGTTTAACTTTATAACTTCCGAAGTTACTTCCGGTTCTGGAATAAATGAACTATTAGGAACTTCCATTATTTTTTCTGATTCACAATAATAATATACTGTATGTGTTATTGCACCCGTATTTTTTCCTCCAGGTGTTTCTATCAATCTATCTGCTACTTCTTTTTGAATCATAACTGTTATACTTTTTATATCAAGCTTTTCTTCAAGCAATTTCATTATTATTGGTGTAGTTATATAATATGGTAAATTAGCAACTATCTTTACATTTTTGATTTTTCCATCTTTTTTGTTTTCAATTATAATTTCATTTAAATTAACTTTTAATATATCTTCATTTATTAATTCAAAATTATCATATAGGCTAAATCTATCTTGTAAAATCTTTATCATTTTAGTATCTAATTCTACACATAATACTTTCCCTGCTTTTTCTAGTAAATATTTAGTTAATGTTCCTAATCCAGGTCCTATTTCTATTACCATATCTTCTTTAGAAATATCACTACTATTTACTATATTTTCTACAACTTCATTATTTATTAAGAAATTTTGTCCTAAACTTTTATTTGCTCTTATATTATACTTTTTCATTATGTATCTTGTTTCTTCTAATATATTCATAATTTGTCGTTCCTTTCATTGCTTATTATACTTGATTTTTCGGCTTTTTGTCAAGTTTACTACATTATTCCTTTTATATGATTTACCTTACATTTTCCATTATTTATAATAATTTCTACTACATCAAATCTTATATCATATTTATATAACTTATTTTGATATAAATATATACTTGCAGAACTTTTTAAGTGCTTCTTTTTTAGTCCATCTACAGCCATTGCTGGTGTTCCATATTCAAAACCGCTTCTAGTTTTCACTTCAACAAATACTATGCAATTTTCTTTTTTAGCTATTATATCTATTTCGCCTCTTTTAGTATAAAAATTGTTCTTTAATATTTCGTAATCCTGAGACTTTAAATACCCTTGAGCAATTTTTTCTCCTATTATTCCAAATCTTCTTGTATTCAATTTAATCTTCCTCATTTCTGACAAATTTATGTCCTGGTTTTTCTATAATTTTTCCTTCTAACTGTAAAAGCATTATTTTATAATTTACTTCACTTATTGGTAATTTAGTTTTTCTTGATATATAATTTATGTCTCTCGGCACATTATCTATTTCTTTAAAAACACTAATTAGGTCAGGTGGAATATTTACTAACCAATTTTTTTCTTTTTCTTTTTTACTAAATATACTTTCTGGATTATTTTCATAAATATCTCCAAACATATCTTCAACACAAGTAACTAATTTAGCTCCTTGTTGTATTAGTTCATTAGTTGTTTTTCCTTTTATATTTTCTAAACTACTTGGAACACAAAACAATGGTCTTTCATTTTCTATTGTAAATCTTGCTGTTACCCTTGTTCCGCTTCTATATCCTGCTTCTATTACTAATGTACCTGCACTTAACCCTGCTACAATTCTATTTCTTTCCAAAAATTTTGCTGAATCTGCACTAATAGAATGTTCATATTCTGAAATTATTACTCCATTATTTTTAAGTATAGGTATAATCAAATTTTTATTTGTTGCTCTGCAAATATTTTTTAAGCCTGATGGCAAAACAGCAATTGCTTTTCCCGAATTTTTCAAACACGTTTCATGCGCTATACTATCAATTCCATAAGCTAGTCCACTAATTATATTAATATTGTATTCTACTAAGTTTTTGGTAAATCTTTTGCACATTCTTTCACCATATTGTGTATTAGTACGTGATCCTACTACAGCAATTCCTAATTCATTTAGAACATTTATATTTCCTACTGCATATAATCTTGATGGTGGATTTTCTATATATCTCAATCTTTCTGGATATTTTTCACTTGCATATTCAATTAAAACTGGTTCCATATTTTTTCACCTCTTCTTGCAATGAAAATTTATCTAAACTTCTATATTGAATAGCTTCCGCTACATGCTTAACTTCTATATTCTCTTTTCCATCTAAATCTGCAATTGTTCTTGCTACTTTTAAAATTTTTTCATATGCTCTAACACTTAATTTAAATCTTTTAAATGCATTTTGTAGTAGTTCCTCACCTTTATTATCTAAATGGCAAAACTCAGAAATCATCTTAGTTGGAATCTCTGCATTTGAATGAATTGAACAATTCTTATATCTTTTTAGTTGTATTTGCCTTGCTTTATTTACTCTCTCTTGTATAATAGTTGAATTTTCCACTTTTTCTTTAGATGATATCTTTTTATACTTAGGCCTTTGAACTTCTATTTGTATATCAATTCTATCTAACAATGGACCACTAATTTTCCTTAAATATCTATGTCTTTCTTGTGGACTACAATGACATTCTTTTTCTTCATCACCATAATATCCACATGGACATGGATTCATACTTGCAACAAACATAAAATTACATGGATATCTATAATTTCCACTTAATCTATTAATGGTTATTTCTCTATTTTCTAGAGGTTCTCTTAACGACTCTAAAATATTTCTATTAAATTCTGTTAACTCATCTAAAAATAATACACCACAATGAGCTAAGCTTATTTCTCCTGGTTGAGGCACTCGTCCTCCTCCAATCATTGTACTTATTGGTACTGTATGATGAGGCATTCTAAAAGGTCTATTCATCATTATGCCATCTCTTTCTAATTCTCCGGAGATACTGTGTATTTTGGTTACTTCCATCGCCTCTTCTATGGTTAATTCTGGCAGTATAGTCACTAATCTTTTAGCCATCATAGTTTTACCTGATCCTGGGCTTCCTATCATTAGACAATTATGCCCTCCTGCTGCTGTTATTTCTAAAGCTCTTTTTACATTTTCTTGTCCTTTAACTTCAGAAAAATCAATATTATAATTTTCCTTAAAATTAACATTTTGAGATACATATTTTTTTATTTCATTTTCTTTATTTAAGTGATTTATTAATTTCTCTATATTTGAAACTGGTATTATATCCAATTCTGAAATAATTGCTGCCTCATTTGCATTAGCTGTAGGCAATACTACTGTTTTTATACCTAATTCTCTTGCTTCAATACATATTGGTAATACACCATTTATCCTATTAATCTTTCCATCTAAAGAAAGCTCTCCTATAAATATAGTATTCGCCAATTTATTAGTGTCTATATTAGGTATTACTCCTATTGCAATTAATATTCCGTGTTGAAATTGCTAAATCAAAGCTACTCCCTTCTTTTTTTATATTTGCTGGTGCTAAATTAATTAATATTTTTTTATTAGGAAATTCAATACCAGAATTTTTTATTGCTGTCTTTATTCTTTTTTTAGACTCTTTTACAGTTGTATCTGGCAATCCAACAATATCAAATTCTGGTATTCCATTACTTATATCTGTTTGAATTTCTATTAAATTTCCATCTAATCCATTTAGTGCTATTGACTTTATTTTTGATAACATTTTTCCCTCCTAAATTTTAAGTTTTTTATTGATTTTTATATGCTTTTAGTATAAAATATAGATAAAATTTTACAAAAGATTGGTGATAATATGAAAAAGAAAAAAGTAAAAAATAAAAGTGATATAAATGTTTCTAATAAAATTCCCAAAAAAAGAATTGGTGTTATTTTAATTATATCAGTATTTTTCATGCTCGCTTTACTTGGACGAGTAGGATATTTACAATTTGTTGATGGAAGTCGCCTTCAAACTTTAGCAACTTCTCAACAAACATTAACAGAAACAATTTCTGCTAAGCGTGGCACCATATATGATTCTAAAGGTCAAGCATTAGCTATAAGTTATGATACAGATAAAGTTTATATAACACCCTCTTTAATAAAAGAAGATAGTAATAAAGCTATTGTTGCACAAAGCCTAGCTTCAATCTTAGAATTAGATTATAATGAATTACTTACAAAAATCCAAAATTCATCTAATAAATTTCTTGTGGCTTCTGATGTTGAACAAGATAAAGTAGATCAAATAAATAATTGGAAAAAAGAATTAAAATTTTCTACAGGAATAAGTTTTGAAGAAACTACATCTCGTACTTATCCCTATAAAACTTTAGCTTCTACGATTGTTGGCTTTGTTGGCTCAGATGGTCAAGGCTTATCTGGTATCGAATCATCTTGGAATTCATTTTTAAGCGGAACATCTGGAAAATCAGTAAGTTTAAAAGATGCTAGTCAATCAGAAATAGCTAATTCTAACCAAACATATATTGCCGCAGAAAATGGTTATGATGTTTCTTTAACTATAGATTCTAACATTCAAAGTATTGTTGAAAAGCATTTGGCTCAAGCTGTTGAAGACTATAAATGTGATAGTGGAATAACAATTGCTATGGATCCTTCTACTGGCAAAATATTAGCAATGGCAGATTATCCAAGTTATGATTGTAATGACCAATATACTCCAAATTCACATCTTTCAAAAAACTGGGATAGTTTATCTACAGAAGATAAGAGTAAATCTCTTTATAGAATGTGGACTCCTAAAGCTGTGACAGATACATATGAACCTGGTTCTGTTTTCAAAATAGTTACTTCTTCTATAGCTCTAGAAGAAAATATAGTTGATACTGATACTATTAATTTTAATTGTAATGGTGCTTATTATGTGCCTGGTGAATCAAGACCTATAAAATGCCATAAATATCCTAACTCTCATGGTGCTCAAAGTTTAAGATTAGCTCTTGAGAACTCATGTAATCCTGCTTTTGTAGAATTAGGATTAAAAATTGGAAAGAATCGTTCTTATAAATATTATGAAGCTCTTGGATTTTTTGGAAAAACTGGAATTTCACTTTCTGGTGAACCCAAAAGTATATTTTATGATATAAATAAGATTAATGATCATGAATTAGGTACTATGTCCTTTGGACAACGTTTTACAATTACACCTCTTCAAATGATTACTGCGGCTTCTGCTATTGCAAATGATGGTGTTTTACTTCAACCTCAAATAGTAGATCATATAACAAATACAGACACTGGTGAAATTACAAACTTTAATACCAAAGAAGTTCGTCAAGTATTTTCTAAAGAAACTTCTGATAAAGTAACTTCAATGATGGAATCAGTTGTTGAAGATGGTACTGGAAAAAAAGTTAAATATGATGATAGTGTAAAAGAAAGTATGTCAGGATATTCTATTGGTGGAAAAACAGGTACATCTGAACCTATAAATGGTTCTTCTGATGGTTATGTTGCTTCTTTTCTAGCAATATCACCTGTTGAAAATACAAAAATTGTTTTATTAGTTATTTTGAAAAACCCAGGAGAAGGTGTAAATCATAATGGTGGTCAAATTGCAGCACCTACAGCTGGAAAAATGCTTTCTGAAATTTTACCTTATATGGGGATTGAAACTGGAAACAAAGATTCAAATTCGAATTCAAATATATCTGAAAAAGATTTATATTAATAACATTATAGATGCACTTCTAATAGATAGTGCATCTATTTTTTTAGTGATTCTTTTTATATTCTTTTAATGCTATAGCAACTTGATCTGGGCAAGAAGTTCCTCTTGCACCACATTCTATTCCTTCTAACATTTCAATTACTTCATCAACACTTCTACCTACAACTAATCTTGATACTCCTACTGTATTTCCTGGGCAGCCTCCAATTATTTTTAGGCTATTAATTATATTATTCTCAATATCAAAAATCATTTCCATTGAGCAAACTCCTTGTGGCGAAAATTTATATTCCATCTTATTCTCCTTTCATAGTCCATTTATTTTTTACGATTATACTATATTTAATCCTAAAAATCAATATTCTATTTTCCAATTCTGTCTGCCCTATTCATTTTTATCCCTACTAATAAAACCTCATCATCTCTTTTATCAAAGTATTTATCTAATTTTTCTAACTGATTAGCCTCACTTTTATTTTCATTAATATAATCTGCAATCTCAATAAAATTAACTTCTGTACCTGTTTCTAAAATCTTCGTTTTATTATCTTCTATTGTTAAAAACACTCTTCTTTGATACTTGTCTTTTGTCAAGTCGGAAATTGCCACTTTATTTACAATACATTCTATTTCTTTTTCTTTAGCTAATAACTCTTCTTCATAAATTGTACACCAATAACAAAATATAGATTCTTTTACTCTCTTATTTTTTATTAATTTCAAATACATTTCAACTTCTTCATTTGTTTCCATCACAGCTTTTACTTTAATTAGCTCAAATTCATATTCTGAAATATTAGGTAGTTTAATATTTTTATCATATTTAATCTCTTTAATTTTTAATTTTAACAACGTATTAAGAACTTCTTTAAGTTTTTCTTTTTCCTCACTGTTTATTAATTCTTTTAATTTTAATACTTTTTCTACTATAATAATTCCTCCTTTACTTTTAGACACATTAAATAAAATATTTAATTTTTTAATTCTAATAATACGATTCTAAGTTATAACTTTTAGAAAAAAATGTAACTGATTTAAATTTTAAGACAAAAATTTATGTTACAGAAATTATATAATTCTTTCAAATTATAATTTCTTTTTTATATTTTGTCAATGCTTTTTTTAGTTTTATTTATTTTTATTTCGACATATTTCGATTAAGTTCTACAAAAAAGACCAGTTTATGAAATAAACTGGTCTTTTTTATTTATTAGGTATATAATATCCGACGCCTCTTTTTGTTATTAGTATTTGTGGATTTGAAGTATCTTTCTCTATTCTTTCTCTTATTCTTCTAACTGTAACATCTACTGTACGAATATCACCATAATATTCATATCCCCATACTCTTTCTAGTAGTGCTTCTCTTGTTACTACTTGACCTGGTTGTTGTGCTAAAAATTTCAATACTTCAAATTCTCTCAAAGTTAGATTTATAACTTTACCATCTATATGTGCTTCATATTTTTCTAAATCTAGCACAAGTGATCCTACTTTTATTGTACTTTCCTTTTTATTTTCTTTTTTATTTTCCTTTTGCATAACAGTTTGCGCTTCAATTGAAGCTTCTACTTTTCTTAAGTTTGCTTTTACTCTTGCTACAACCTCTCTTACGCTAAATGGTTTTGTTATATAGTCATCTGCACCTAATTCTAATCCAACTATCTTATCTAATTCATCATCTTTAGCTGACACCATTAGTATTGGAACATTATATGCATTTTTTATTTTTTTACATACTGTTAAACCATCTATTCTTGGAAGCATTACATCTAATAATATAAGATCTGGTCTTTTTTCTAATGCTATATCTACTGCTGTTTGACCATCATTAGCTTCAATAGTGTTATATCCTTCTCTTGTTAAATTATGTACTAATAAATCTACTATCTTCTGTTCATCATCTACAATTAAAATTGTCTTTTTTTCATATTCATAATTATCATCCATGCTTCACATACCTCCGTATTATAGTTTTATTTATATCATAAATTCCAATAAGTTACAAGGTTTTTTGCCTATTTTTCTATATATTTTTATACTAAAGAATTATTCAGAAAATTGATAATACATTGTTTTGAAATACCTCGTAAGCGACCAAATGAGCATATGCGAATTCGATATGGAGCAATCTACAGACTAGCATTTTAAATTTGTAGATTGCGACACCAAGGTATAAAAAACAATATATTATCAATTTCTGAATAATTATATATAGATTATAAAGCAGATAATGCTTTTAAAATCCCTAGTTTTCCATATTCATATGTTAAGCCACCTTGCATATATGCTATATATGGTTCACGTATAGGTCCATCGCAACTAAGTTCTATTGTTGAGCCTTCAGTAAATGTACCTGCAGCCATTATTACTTTGTCATCATATCCTCCCATGTCACTTGGTTCTGGTACTACATATGAATCTATCGGTGAGCCCATTTGAATTCCTTGACAAAATTTTATTAACTTTTCTGCATCTCCTAATTCTATTGTTTGAACTATATCTGCTCTTGATTCATCAAATTTAGGACTTACTTTGTATCCCAATTTTTCTAAAATTCTACTTGCAAATACTGCTGTTTTTACAGAACTTGCAACAACACTTGGTGCAAAAAATAATCCTTTTATAAATGCTGTATTCTGGTTAAGTGATGGTCCTATTTCTTTACCAACTCCTGGTGCTGTTAGTCTCTCTGCACATAGCTCTATTAAATCTTTTTTTCCTGCTATATATGCCCCACTTGTTGCAATTCCTGCTCCTAAGTTTTTCATTAATGAACCTACTACAATATCAGCTCCAACTTCTGTTGGTTCTCTTTCTTCTACAAATTCTCCATAACAATTGTCTACCATAATTATTACATCTTTATTTACTTTTCTAATTGCTTGAATTGCTTTTTCAATTTTATCGATTGTCAAACTCTTTCTTGTTGAATACCCTTTTGAACGTTGAATTTCTATTAATTTGATATTATTTTTTGCCACTCTTTCTTCTATTGCCTTAATATTAAAATCATCATTTACTAATTCAATCTGTTCATATTTTATTCCAAATGCTTTTAATGAACTTTGACTTTCATCCTTACTTATCCCAATAGCTGTTTGTAATGTATCATAAGGTGCTCCAGAAATACTTAGCATTGTATCTCTTGGACGTAATAATCCAAATAATGTCACTGCTAAAGCATGTGTTCCAGAAATTAATTGAGCTCTAACTAATGCATCTTCTGTTCTAAATATTCTAGCATATATTTCTTCTACTTTGTTTCTTCCTATTTCATCAATTCCATATCCTGTTGATGAATGTAAATGCATTTCTGATAATCTACAATATTGAAATGCTTCTAATACTTTTAAACTATTCAATTCTTTAATCTTATCTATTTTCTCAAATTGCGGTTGTATTTCTTTTTCTATTTCTTTTGATAATTCAAGTATTTCTTTTTTTATTCCAAATTCACTGTACATATATTAATTTCTCCTTTTCTAAACTGCAACTATTATACCATACTTTTCTTTTAAATAAAACCCTTCTATCCAGTTTTACTCATAATATCTTTTTTCATTTTGTTTATTATCTTTTTTTCTAATCTAGAAATATAACTTTGTGAAATTCCAAGTTCATCAGCAACTTCTTTTTGTGTCTTTTCTTTTCCACTAATAAACCCAAATCTCATTTCCATAATATTTTTTTCTCTATCATTTAATTTTTTTATAGATTCCTTTAATAGTTGCATATCAACTTCATCTTCTAATTTTCTATATGTAATATCTGGCTCTGTTCCAAGTATATCTGACAATAACAGCTCATTACCATCACTATCTTTATTTAATGGCTCATCAATCGAAACTTCGGATTTTAGTTTATTAGTTCTTCTTAAATGCATTAATATTTCATTTTCAATGCATCTAGAAGCATATGTAGCAAGTTTTATTTTCTTTTCTGAATTAAACGTATTTACTCCTTTCATTAATCCTATGGTTCCTATTGAAATTAAATCTTCAATTCCAATTCCTGTATTTTCAAATTTTTTGGCAATATAAACTACCAATCTTAAGTTTCTTTCAACAAGTAATTTTTTAGCTTCTATACATTCATCTGTATCTAGCTTTTTAATCGTTTCTTCCTCTTCTTCTTGTGATAATGGTGGCGGTAATGTCTGACTTCCTGCCACATAAAAAATCGGCAAAATTTCTTCTATATTTCCTTCTATATATTTTGCACAAATTGAGTCTATACTTCTTTTTATAAAGTCTATTATTTTCATCTTTATTCACATTCCTTGCATATATTTAGATTTTTGGATATATCTATAAACCTCTTCCATCACCTCACTTTATGATTTTTATTGTACAACTTTTTACCTGCAAAGACTGTCTTTTCTTATTGTAGAAAAAAAGAAATAATCGCTATTTTGTGATTATTTCTTACATGTTTTTTCAAATTAATTCTAGTCCGATTAGTGCCCTATATTCGCCTCTTTTGGTTAAAGACTTGTCATATACGCCTATTATTACATTATTAGTAATTCTTTCTTCCTCTTCCTTTTCAACTATTATTTTATCTGCTTTTATACCTAATAACATTCCATTTTGCTTTCCTAAAGATGAGAATGGAATACATCTTAATCTTGATATGTACTCTTCTTTTACTCCATCTAATTTTCCTGCGAGTATGTTATCTATATTATTTAATATTTCTTTGGGTAAAATTCTATCTAATAAACTACTTTCTACTATTACAACAGGCATATTTGTTATTGGTTCTTTTGCAAAATTTCCGGTATCTATCATTGCTTTTGTCTCTACTTCTTTTCCATTCAATTTGATTTTTATTTTGCAAAACATATCTTTAGCATTAATCTTTGTCTTTATAAATTTTATTGATATTTTAATTATTATAAATGCTATAATTGCTCCTAAGAAAATTACTTTTAGCACATAGTCTCCTACAAATATTCCATTTTTTATAAAAACATCTTGTGGCTTAATAAAATATATTAAATAAAGTGCAACTCCTCCAAATACAAAAGATGTTAAATAAAATATCACTAATTGTTTCCACATGTTTTTCATATTTTGTGGATTAAATGCTATATATACCATAACAATAGCTAAAATTCCTTTTGAAATTATAGATGTATATATAGATAATTCTGTAACATATGTTATTATTGCATATATACTACCTATCGCACTTGAAATAACTACTCTTATCATTTTTGGTTTTAATTTTAATATAATCGAAGTAGCATATATAATTATAGAATTCATTATTAGATTTTCAAAAAATACTATATCAATATAAATAGTTATAATAATCACTCTCTTCTTTTTACTATTAATTATATTCTATTTATAAAGAAAAATGTGTAAAAAACTGTCAGAAGAAATATTCCTTCTAACAGTTTTTTTATTACATATTTTTATTTTTATTTTTACGTAAGAATGCTGGTATATCTAAGTCTCCTTGTGAAGAACTTACATCTGATGCTGGAATTGAACTTGTTTTCTTCTCCCAAGATTTATTTATAAAGCTATCAACTGTAGATGATGTTCTAGTTTCTGGTTTTTCAAATCCTGTAGCGATGACTGTAATTTGAATTTCATCTTTCATTTCTGGGTCTGTAACAGTACCAAAAATGATATTAGCTTCAGGATCTACACTGCGTTGAACTAATTCAGCTGCAGTATTTACTTCATGTAATCCTAAATCTTCACCACCTGTAATGTTAATAATTACTCCTCTAGCTCCTTCGATTGAAGTTTCTAGTAATGGACTTTGTACAGCTTGTTTTGCGGCATCTTCTGCTCTGTTTTCACCAGATGCTCTACCAATTCCCATATGTGCCATACCTGTATTTAACATTATTGTTTTAACATCTGCAAAGTCTAAGTTTACTGTTCCTGTAACTGCTATTAAGTCTGATATTCCTTGAACACCTTGTCTTAATATATCATCAGCCATTCTAAATGCTTCATTTATTGATGTTTTTCTATCAATTACTTGTAGTAATTTATCATTTGGTATTACTACTAATGAATCTACTTTTCCTTTTAAGCTTTCTATTCCTCTTTCAGCTTGTGAAAGTCTTTTTTTACCTTCAAATGTAAATGGTTTTGTAACAACACCTATTGTTAATATCCCCATTTCTTTAGCAGCTTGTGCTACTATTGGGGCAGCTCCTGTACCTGTTCCTCCACCCATTCCGGCTGTAACAAATACCATATCTGCTCCTCTTAATGTTTCAGCTATTTCAGATTTATTTTCTTCTGCTGATTGAGCACCAATATCAGGATTTGCTCCTGCTCCAAGTCCTCTTGTTATTTTTTCTCCTATTTGAATTTTTGTTCCTGCTTTTGATTTTGTTAATGCTTGTCTATCTGTATTAACAGCAATAAAGTCTACTCCTTTTATGCCTTCTTCAATCATTCTATTTACAGCGTTGTTTCCAGCGCCACCTACACCTATTACTTTTATTGTAGCTGTTCCGTCCATCATTGTAACGTCTTCACATTCCATCATAAAGATTTCCTCCCTATTAAAATTATATTTTGTTTATTTTTTGATATTGTTTTTTATTTTAAGAATAAAAAAATTCTTTTATTCTTTCAATTATAGCCTTAAATACACTTTCATTTGATTGCAAATCAATTCTACTAGAAACCGTCTTTGCAAATGGTCTTGCTGCAATATATCTAACAAGTGCATAACTGGTTCTAAATTCTGGTTTTACTGTGCTTACTGCTCTTCCTGTTGACATCTTTACAGGAATATTTAAATTAATTTTTCCTGCTACATCACTTTTGTTGATATTTGTTATCCCTCTTCCTGCTAATATTACTGTACTTATACTTTGCTTTACATTTTGTGTTGTGATGTCTTTGTTTATTATTGTAAATATTTCTTCTATTCTTGCTTCTATAATTTCGATTAGTTCAGAACTTTTTATAACTTTATTTCTGCTTTCATCTTTACATGTATTTAACATTATTTCATTATCATTATCTATATATGATTTTAATGCTAATCCATATTGTCTTTTTAATCTTTCAGCTTCTTCTTCAGAAATATTTAATACTAATGCTATATCATTTGTAATGTTATCTCCTCCTAAAGGAACCGTATTTGTATATGTAAAAGCATTTCCTTCGAATACACCGATTTCAGTATTTCCTGCTCCTATGTCTAATAACATTACATTATCATCTAATTCATTAGTATCTAGCATTAGATTTCTTTCTGCTAATGCTGTTGGTACTATTCCATCAATTTCTATTCCAACTCTTTTGAATATGGTTGATAATTGCCTTACATATTCTTTATCTGCTAAAATAATCTGTGCTTTTAATGTAAAATTAGAACTTAAGTTTCCAACTGGATCTGTTACTATTTTTCCATTATCAAGTACTATTTCTGATGGTACTATATCTATTATTGTTTTTCCTTCTGGTATTTCTATATCTTTAGCTTGCATCATCGCACTTTGAACATCTTTTAATGATATTCCAGCAAACTTGTCTTTAAGTTCTTTTACAACACTGTTTTGAACTATTGTTACATATTTTCCTGGAATTGTTACATATGCTGAATTAATTTTAAAATCTGCCTCTTCTTCAGCATCTTTTATTGTTTTAGCAATACTTAAACTTATCTCTTCTTCACTAATAATTTTGCCTTTTTTTAAACCTGAACATTTTTCAGATGTACTACATATTGTTTCAATTTGTCCAAAATTATTTACTTCTCCAACGACAGTACAAACTTTAGATGTACCTATATCAATACCAATTATGATATCACCGATTGCCAAGATAATTCCTCCATTTATTTTTGTGTTTTTCTAGTGTTATATATATTACATTTTGATAAAAATGTCAATATAATTTGAAATATTTTTGAAATATTTTTGTAATATTTGTAACACTTCTGTAATATATTTTTTTATTTTCTTACTGCGCCAACTCTTTCCCCTTTTTAGCTTTTTTTTCCATCCATTTTTCTATGTAATATCTTCTTATTATTGTTAAATTATTAAACATTCTTCCAACAAATACTACTAATGCAGCTAAATAAATGTCCAAATTTAATCTTTGTCCCAAATATGTTAATGCTATTGAAAGTATGCTATTGCAAAAGAATCCAGATATAAAAATAGTTAAATCAAAATTCTTTTTTAAAACAGATGTAATTCCTCCAAATACTGAATCTAAAGCTGCCACTACCGCAATTGCTAAAAACGCAGAATATGTATATGGTATTACTGGAACATTCATCCCAACTAAAGCACCTACTATACATCCTATTACTATAGCTATAATAATCATTTTATTTTCCCCCTAATTCATATATTTTGATGTCATATCTTTGTCATATTTTTCAATTCTTATTTTTTTGTTTGTATCAACACTTGTTTCATGCCCAAGTTCTTTTAGTTGATTTACTCCTCCACCTTTTCCTGATACAGCACTTTTTAAATAATCAGCATCTCCAATTGCATTTATTACATATGGTGATGTTATTTTATCACCATTTACTTTTAAAAATTCTGTCCCTATCTCATAAACCGCTGACATTGCAGTAATTCGATGTCCGTTTAAAGATATTGCATCTGCTCCTGCTGAAAATAATTCATTTATTATAGTCAAAATCTGAGTTGATGTTATTTTATCGACTTGTACGTCATCTGAAAGTTGTGTTCCTCCTTTATCTGTTAATTGTATTACTATTCCTTCTCCTTCAACATCAGTTTTTCCTAATGATTCATTCAATTGTTCTAATTCTGTTGTTAATAATTGATATGTTTTTGCGTCTGATTCTTTTTCGTTTTTGTATTCCTCTATTTTGGAACTTAATTCTTCATATTTAGCATTCAATTCGTCATACTTATCATTCCAGTTTTTCAATTCTAATCTAAGTTCAGACTCTTTCATTGTTTCTATTTCTGTTATATCTGTTTGTTTTACAACCTTAAATTGCATAAACATTACAAGCATTAATGCCAAACATGCAATTCCAATTGTTATTGACATTACAATTCTTTCCTTGCTTACTTTTATCTTCATCTTTTTCCATCCTTTCAGCCTTCATTATTTGCTTTGTGCGTACTGAAACTTCATTACTCCAGTATACTTTGGAATTGTTATTATTTTTTTGTCTGTCATTTTTTCAATTGATACTTTTAAATATCTATTTTCTCTTAAATTATCTAGATATCCTCCAAATCTGTTTACATTTATTAGTACTTCTGGTAAACCTATTGCTTTAATTGTGAATGGTGCTCCAACTTTTTCACCATTTACTTTTATTATATTTCCATCGCATTCAATTGCTGAAGTTGTTACTAATCTTTGTTCATTTATTGATATTGCTTCTGCTCCTGCATTTTTTAATTCATTTACTACACTTATTAAGTCAGTATCATGTACAAGTAACAAATTAGGATCTGCAAGCCAACTATTTAACGAAATATCTTGATTATCATTTATTGTTATTATTAGTCCATTCCCTGTTACTTCTGATAAGCCTAATATTTTGTTTCCATTTTTTATTTCATTTTCTAAATCTGTTAATTCAGTATTATTTTGAGTTGCATTTGTCCTTTCTGTTTCTAGTTTATTTTCTGCATCTTCTACTTCTGCATATAAATTATCATATTTTTCTTTAGCTTTTAGTACAGCATCTCTTAACTGATTTTCCTGGGCATTTATACTAACTGTAGTTCCTGTACCTTCTACAGTTCTAACTTGTACAACTATACCACATGTTAATAACGCACACATAATTCCTAAGATTATAGTAATTATTTTTTTATTCATCAATCTACTCCTTTCATTATTTTAGTTTCAATTTGCATTAAAATATGGTTTAAAATCACTATTTAAATTTCCATTTACATATATTGTACCTTTATTACCTGCTTCTTGTTTTAATAGAGCTTTTACATAATCCATTCTATTCTTTAAATTCGTGGCATCTCCTAAATTTATTATTAAACCTTCATTTTCTAAGCTTAATATATATTCATCTTCTACTTGAATTTGAGTTATTTGAGTATCAATTTCAATTTTCTTACATTCTTGATATATTTGCAATATGTTTTCCATTTTATCCAAATCTTTTTCATTAAGTCTTTTAAGTGAATTTGCATCATTTTCTGTTACTTCAATACCAATTATTGTAGGAAGCTCTAACTTTTCTGCTTCACATCCTATTATATATCCTTGTTCATCTATATAAATATATTTTTCTTGACTTGTTTTTATTTGAAATCTTTTTGTTCTTTCTGTTATTTCTATTTCAACCCTACTTGGATATAATTTTTTTATTTTTGCTTTTTCTATAGCTCCATTTTGCTTTAATTTTACTTCTAGTACTTTACTAGATTTTAATAATATATTATCTCCTATTTTTATATCCGCTATTTTTAAAACTTTCTCTCTTGTTAATTGACTATTTCCATTTACTGTTATTGTTTGTATTTTAAAAGTCGGTGACATAAATAAATATGCTCCAATTATTGCTAATAAAATTATTATAATTATTGTTATTAACATACTTTTTCTTCTCTTTATTCTTTTTTGCTCCATTTCTTTCTGTTTATTTATTCTATTTTGTGGTCTCACCTTTTTAGTTTTAGTTGCCATATTTATCTCACTTCCTTTGTATTTTTTATAGTCAATTTTTGCCTTTTTTATTTTAACACTTTTATATATTTTTTTCCATACTTTTTTGAATTTTTTTATAATTTTATTGCAATTCACAGTTATCTTTTATAGTTTATGAAAAAATTAATAATATATTGTTTTTGAAATACAGCATAAGCGACCAAACGATCTTATGCGAGTACGATATGGAGCAATCTACATACTAGTATTTTTTAATATGCAAATTGCGACACCACGGTATAAAAAACAATATATTATTAATTTTAATCTTCTATAAAAATTTTTGCTCCCAACCTTTTTAATTTATCTTCTATATTTTCATATCCTCTTAATACATAATGAATGTTATCAATCTGTGTAACACCTTTAGCTGCAAGAGCTTCTACTATAAGAGCTGCACCTCCTCTTAAATCTGATGCAACAACATTTGCTCCTTGAATTCTCTTTGTTCCTTTTATTACTGCAGTCCTTCCTTCTACATTTATTTTGCTTCCCATTCTATTTAATTCTTGTACATATTTATATCTATTTTCAAAAATATTTTCTGTTATTATAGATGTCCCCTTAGCTGTAGAAAGTAAAGCTCCAAAAATTGATTGCATATCTGTTGGAAAACCTGGATATGGCATTGTTTTTATATCTACAGCTTTTACTCTTCTAGGAGCCTTTATTTGTACATAATTTTTTCCAATTTCTAATGTACAATTTGTTTCTTCTAATTTATCTAAAATTGGTTCAATATGTGTTGGATTTGTATTAGTTATCTTTACAGTTCCCCCTGTTATTGCTCCTGCTACTAAATATGTTCCCGCTTCTATTCTATCTGGCATTATGTTATAACTTATTTCAGTTAATTTTTTAACGCCTGCTATTTCTATTCTATCTGTTCCAGCACCTTTAATTTTAGCTCCTGCCTTATTCAAAAATTTAACTAAATCTTCTATCTCTGGCTCTTTTGCTGCATTTGTTAATATTGTTGTTCCTTCTGCCAAACAAGCTGCTAATATGATATTTTCTGTTGCTCCAACACTTGGAAAATCCAAATGAATTTGAGTTCCTTTTATTTTTTCAGAATCACAAATTATTTCTCCATATTCTTCTTTTATGTTTATTCCTAATTTTTCAAATCCTTTTAAATGTAAATCTATTGGTCTTGAACCAATTTCACAGCCTCCTGGATATGAAAAATTAGCCTTATTATATTTACCTATTATGGCTCCTGCTAATATCACTGACGATCTCATTTTTCTCATTAAATTCTCTGGTATTGCATATGTATGAACTTTACTTGTTTCTATAATTATTTTGTTGTTCTTTTTTGTTACTTTTCCACCAATATCTCTTATAATTTCAAACATTGTCTGTACATCTTGAATATTAGGCACATTATATAATATAGTTTTTCCTTTTACTAATATGGTTGCTGCAATTATGGGCAATGCTGCATTCTTAGAACCTGATATTCGAACTTCTCCTTCTAATTTTTTTCCTCCCTGAATTATAAATTTTGACATTTTTTCACCTCTTTTTTTCTTTTGTTATATTTTATGTTATTTATAGTAAAGGTGTGCTTAAGGCTTTTGCAGAAAAAAAAACAACTCTCTATTGAGTTGTTTTTCAATTTTATTCAATTGTCAATTTTGCATCTGGTGGACAAATATTCACAAAAGTATTTCCATCATTAACTTCAATTTCTTTGCCGTTTAAATCTTTATAAACTGTTTGCTCATTTCTTGCATTTTTAATACATTGTATTTCTATAGCCTTTCCATCAGTTATATAATAACCTTTAAAAGTGCCTATATTTTTTAATCCTTGTCTGCCTTTATTTTCACTATCATCTAAAGTATAATTTTCACACATTGTAATAATTATATTTTTAGTTGTTACAGGCTCACCTGTAATATAATCTGTTTGAAGTTTATTTCTCGCATATCTTTTATATGTTTTTGTTTGTTCATCATATTCATATTTTACTGTTTGAAGATTTGAATGTGGTATTGTTATACTTGTTGCATTTACAGCAGTTGATGGCATTTCGACTTCATTAGAAACATAATTTAAAATACTTTTTTTGTTTGATGTTTTTGAATATCCTTTTCTTTCTGCTATTTTTAAAATATTTTCTGTTGAAGTAAATAAATTATGTGGTGCTGATTTGTCTTTCACTCTCCAAAAGCTTGATGAACTTTCTTGGATTCCGTTTATATTATTAACGCCTAAACTTGATATATCACTTTGAGCTTGTGGACTCCATCCATGATGTACATATATTGCATCATTTTCTAAAGCATAATCTAAGAAATAATGTCTAGAACTTCTTACTGGCCCAATCTTCTCTAGATTTTGTCCTTTAAATAAAGCCATTAATCTAGTTTCTCCGCCTTCTACAACTATTTCATATACCATATATGCTTTGTTTAAATTGGCTTGTGGCCATGCTCCTGAATGATTATCTATCATTACAGCTATAGGTCTATCATTACCATTAAATATGTTTATATTTTTTTGTTGCTGTACAACCATAGCTCCAGAATCCTCTGATTCAGAACTATTTACATCTTCCATTGCTGGAACTGCTTTTTTATTACTAATTATTTTATATATAAGAATTCCCCCTGCTATTACTACTAATATCGCTAAGACAATTAATAATATCATAGTTTTCTTATTTTTCATTCATTTCTTCCCTTCTTATTCCCAATTTTTCTAGGACTTTTTCTTCTTTAGGTCTCATTATAACTTTGTCCTCTTCTTTAATATGGTCATATCCCATTAAATGATAAAATCCATGTACTAACATATATGCAAATTCTCTTTCAAAACTATGTCCATATTCTTTTGCTTGTTTTTCTACTTGTTCTATCGAAATTACAATATCTCCTAATACATCTTCATATTCAAAATCTTTTTGGGCTATTTTGTTATCTATTTCTTCTTTTTCAAACATAGGAAATGATAGGACATCTGTTGCCCTATCTACATTCCTGTACTGTTTGTTTATTTCGTGAATATGTTCAGGAGTTGTTAATGTTATACTTATATATAACTTTGAATCTTCCATATTTTCTTCTTTAAAGCATTGTTCTACTACTTTTTTTATTATTTCTTCATATTTGCTATTTTCTTCTAAATCTAAATATTCTAATTGATACATTTTACTCCTCATATCTTATACAATAAATATTTCTATGCACTTACATATTCATTCATTATTGTACTAACTTTGCTTTTTATAAATTTTCCATCTTTTGTTTTATAATCTCTTATTTCTTTCATAACTCCAAAATCCACTAATTTTCTCTTATAGTATTTCATTAATCTAGTATAATCTGTCTTTTCTCCTTTCACTTTTTGAATATCTTCTTTTATAAATAAAATTTCTTTTTCTTTAATATATTCAACAAAGTCTATATCTTTTATTTTTTGTATGTCTTTGTATTTTTCATGAAAACGTTTAAATTGTTCTCTGTCTTTCGGATTATCCCAATATACTTTTGTTGCTAATAATCTGATATTATAATCTTCTATTAGTGTTAACAACATTGAATATGCTTTTTCTCTTTTTGCTGCTATTTTTGTATCTTGTACTAAACATCTTGCATCTTTTAATAATTTCATATAACATTGTTCTGCAACAACTAATGGTAAACTATGTGTAAATAAAGTTCTACTTATTCCTAATAAAACCATATTTTTTTCTATATGATCTCTAGCATCTAATTTTCCCACTGAAAATTTTTCATATTTTTCATATTCTTTTACTACTTTTTCTAATTTTGGATCTTTGATTTTTAATGGTAAAATATTTTTTATATAATCTTCTAATGTGTCAAATATTTTTACATATATCCATTCTTTAGCCACATCATATACATTTGTTGTATCTGCTAATTTTACTGAATAATTTTTTAATATTCCTTTATATAATGAATCTTGTTTTGAGATATAAAATAATTTATATTTATCTATAACTTTTTGCTTTCCAGAATTCATTACAGTTTCTTTATCTAATTCTAACAAATATTTTTGCTTTCTATATTTGTATTCAATATATTCACTTTCTTTAAGTTGAACTATTCCATAATATTGTGATAATGCTGTGCTTTCTAATTGTGTTGCTGTTTGATTTTTTACTTTTTTATATATTGTATCTAATACATATTTGTCTAAGGCTTCTAAATATTCTGTATATGCTTCTTCATATTTTTTCTCGTCTTCTTCTGAATTTTGAAATGCTTTTAATACTGCATTTCTCTTCATACTTATTCTCATTCCATTAATACCAATTTGTGTTGGAATTAATAGCTTTGTTAATGTATTTGTTAATTTATTAAAAAAGGTTTTGTCTGTTCCTACTACTCTTAAACTTCTCTCTTCCATTTTTCCATCCTTTCCAAGTTCTTGGTAGGCAGGTATCTTATTGTATTTCTTCTGTCTGTTCTTGTGTTTTATCTATTTTTTCCTGCATTCCTATATTTTCAACTACTTCATATGTTACACTTACTTCTACATCATCTTCATTCTCTACTACACTTGCATTTTTTCCGAAGTATATTTTGTTTTTGTTCTATCTCTTCTTCAATTTGTTTTTCTAATTGTTCTGTTCCTCTTTCTACAGCTTCTTCTACAGAATGTTCTTTAGAGATTTTTTCTACTTCTTCATTGGTTATTTTTTTTACTGAAATTGGTAAATATAAGTTTGAAAATATCCTTAACTTTTTTTCTTCTTCTATTGTATCATAAATTTGAAATTTTGAAAGGGTTTTATAAAAATTTATTTTAAAATTATTAAATTTTATTCCATATTTCGTTTCTTTTTTTCCTGTTTTGACTTTTTGTTCCTCTTTTAGTTGAATTTTCTCTGTTTTTGTATATTGCACTATTGCTTTTATTTCTCCCAAACTATGTACATATCTAATTCCTGTATATTTTCCCTCCATTGTTCCTTGTATTAATATTTGCCCTTCTTGAACTATATCTCCTACTTTTACTTGTGCTGTACCATTTTGTGCTATTATTTGTGTTATTGTTCCTGCCTTTTTAGCTACTATATTACAATATTCTTTCTCATCAATTAAATCTGGTGCCTCTTTTGCTTTTACTACTTTCACAATTGCATTTGTCCCTTTTAAACTTATTCCTATCCATGATATATCTGACCTTTTTAATCTTATTTTATTTATTATTTCTTCTGTATTAATTTGATTTTTTTTCACTCCTGTTTTTAACCCAGCATCTGTTATATCTTCTGTAATATTATTTAATTGTAAATTATCTTCTATTTGTACATCTATATTCCAAATATAATTTGAACTAATTCCTACTATAACTATAATAACTAGTAATGCAATTATAAATATTTTTCTTTTTCGATACCTATTTATTATAAATGGCATTCCTCTCTTTTTTTCTATTTTAATTTTACATTGTAATTTTTTTGCTATATTAACTGCTATATAAAAATCTTGGATACCAATATTTAAATGTAATTTTACTGCTTTTTCTCTTTTTAAATTCCAAATTAATATTTTATTTGTTGTACATATATTTATAAATCTTTCTATATAATATCCTTCTATAGTTATTCGAACATATCCCATTATATATCTTAACAAGATTTTAATTAACATTTACTCCTCCTCAGTTCGTTCTATTTCCACACTTTCAATCTTTCCTGTTATTTTTATATCATCATTTGTCATTTTTTCTAAATTAATATTATATCCATTTATATTTACTATTCCTATATATGTACTTATACTTGCAAAAAATTCCTCGTATTCTAGTATCCCTTTATAATTTTCTAAAATTATTTCACTAAAACCTGTAATTGTTATTTTAGGTGTATTGGTATAAATTTCTTCTGGAATTTCTAAAATTTTATCTAATCTTCTTTTCCTCATAACTCCCACCTTATAATTTTCTTAATACAATTTACATTCAAAATTTTGATATAGAATTTGATAATATATTATTTTGAAATACCGCGTAAGCGATCAAATGAGCGTAGCGAATGCGAAACATTGTAATTATTCAAATACGTCTAATAGTTTAAATTCATAACCTTGATTTTTCGCCTCTTTAATAATACTATCCAAAACTTCAGAATTAGTTTTAGAATTTGGATGTAATAACATTATTTCTCCACAATGCAAATTATTTATTATAATTTTTTTGCTTTCTTCTATTTCTGGCTGTTTTTTCTCATCCCAATCAAAATATGCGAAACTCCACATTACAGTTTTGTATCCTAATTCTTGAGTCTTTTTTAATGTTCTTTCATTAAATTCTCCTTTAGGTGGTCTCATAAATTTCATTTCATAATTAAATTTCTCATATACTGCTTGATGTAGTTGCATTATTTCTTTTTCCACTTTTTCATCAGAAATACTTGGCAAAGAAGGATGTGAACAAGTATGATTTCCTACTATATGTCCTTCTTTAATCATTCTCTCTACTAAATTTGATACTGTATTTAGATAATGTGCTGTTATAAAAAAAGTTGCTTTTACATCATTTTCTTTTAATATATTCAATATTTTTTCTGTATAACCAGCTTCATACCCTTCATCGAATGTTAAATAAATTACTTTTTTAGACTCCTTTCCTAAGCATATTCCTCCATTTTCATCTAACATTTTTTTATTTTCAGAGCCCACATCTGGTTGCCTGTTATTATTTGCCCTTTTTATCCCCCAACCTATTGTTTTTGAACTTGAAGCACTTGCCGATGTTGAAATTATTTGATTATTATTGCCTACTAATAAACTTATTGCAAATATAGCAACTATCAGAATAGACATTAAAATTATCTTATATTTTTCCTTCATTTTTAACCCCTTTTAAATTATTTATAGTTAATATTATGAAAGAAGCAAAAATAATATAACAATACAATTTTCTTTTTCTATTTTTTTACATTTATTTGTTCGTATAACTTTCGTTTTATCTTGATATATCAGCTTTTTTACAAATAAATATTCATTTTGTATCTTGACATTTTTTGACTTTTGTTTTATATTATTGCAAAAAAATGTCA
>CAKPDZ010000019.1 GCA_934149155.1 uncultured Clostridia bacterium
TCTAATCCAAGTTCTTCTGCCATTATTCTTGCTAAATTTGAAACTTCTATTGAGTGGTTTAATACATTTTGTCCATAACTTGTTCTGTATTTTAATTTTCCTATTAATTTAACAAGTTCCGGATTCAAACCTATTACTCCAGTTTCTAATGTTGCTCTTTCTCCTTCTGATTTTATAATTTCCATTAATTCTTCTTTGGCTTTTTCTACCATTTCTTCTATTTTTGCTGGATGAATTCTACCATCATCAATTAATTTTTCAAGAGCAATTCTAGCAACCTCTCTTCTTAATGGATCAAAACCTGATAGTATTACTGCTTCTGGTGTATCATCTATTATTAAATCTATTCCTGTAAGTGTTTCTAGTGCTCTTATGTTTCTACCTTCTCTACCAATAATTCTTCCTTTTATGTCATCTGATGGAAGTGGTACTATTGATACTGTAGTTTCTGCAGAGTGGTCTGCTGCACATTTTTGAATTGCATAACTTATTGTTTCTTTTGCATTCTTTTTTGCTTCTTCTTTGGCTTTTTGTTCTAACTCTCTAATTAAGACTGCCTTTTCAGCTGTGATTTCTTGTTCTACTGAACTTAGTAATTGCTTTTTAGCTTCTTCTCTTGTTAAGTTAGCAACTTTTTGAAGTACTTCTAATTGTTCAACTTTCAAGTCTTCAATTTCTTTTTTCTTTTCTTTTAATTCACGCTCTTCTTTTTCTAATTCTCTTTCTTTTTTTTCAAAATTGTCTGAACGTTTTTCTAAGTTTTCTTCTTTTTGAATAATTCTACTTTCTTGTTTTTGAACTTCGCCTCTTCTTTCTTTAATCTCTTGATCTAATTCATTTCTAGCATTCATAATTTCTTCTTTTGCTTTGATTATTTCTTCTTTTTTTAAATTTTCTGCTTCTATTTTTGCTAGTTCTACTAATCTTTTGGCTTCTTTTTCTGCACCTTCTATTTTAGATTCAGCAATTTTCTTTCTTATTACCATTCCTACTGGTATTCCTATTGCTAATGAGATTAAGATAGCGGCTACTATGATTAAAGTATTCATAATCATACACCTCTTTCTTATTTAATTTTCAATGTTCGAATAAATATATCTTTTCTTTCTTTAATTTTTCCATATATTTTTTCAACCTATTATATTTTATAATTATTATGGTCAACTGTCAAGGGCTTTCACATAATTTATTTTATATATTTTTAAGTGAAATCATTTTGTCATCAAACTTACTAATCATTTTTGCACAATTAACAAGCTCTTTTGAAGTCTTTTTGTTAACTTCTTGTTCTGTTTTATATTTTACTTTATGTTCAAAACTTGCCCAAAAATCCATTGCAAGAGTCCTTATTTGAATCTCGCATTTTACATATATAGTTTTCTGTGATAGTTTAACAGGTACCTCTACTATCATATGATAACTTGAATATCCGCTTGTTTTCGGATTTGTAACATAATCTTTCTCTTTTAATATGTGAACATCAGGGATTTGCTTAACTAAATCTTTGATAAAAAATATATCATCTTTTAATGTGCATACAATTCTCATTCCTGCTATATCATTTACTTTTTCAATTAAGTTCAAATATGTTTTCTCATATTTTTTCTTTTCCATTTTCTTTACTATACTTTTAGGTTCTTTTATTCTTGTATCTATATGATCTATTAAATCATAATTATACATCACTTTAAATTCTTCTTTAATTATATTCATTTGTAATTCCAACTGTTTTAATGCTGATTGATAAAAAAACATGAGCTTGTCAAATGGTTCTTCTTTAACGTCTAATTTTTCCTCCTTATTTTCTAAGAAATTTTCAATTATTGTTAATTCATTTTCCCTCATACTCCAAACTCCTTCCATAATTTGCTTGGTAATTTTTACTAACGTTAGTTTATATGTATTTTGTTATGGAAGTATTCCTGATTTGTGTTTTTTGTGTGAATTAATTTTAACAAAAAATAGCTCACAAACACTTTAATACGTTTGTAAGCTATTTTTAATAGTTAGCCTATAAAGCATACTTTTGGATTATCCCTGCTAGTATACAGGCGCACTAATGATATGTGATATCAATTATCAAACACCACTTTGTTTTGAACAAATTCCTCTCCATAAGCCGGATAGTCAATAATTTCGAAAGCATCTACGAAATTCACTTGGCTTTCTGGTATCTGTGCAAGTACCTCTGCAATACTAGGTTTAAATACCATCGGACTTACATATTTATGGATGCATTCGAATTCTTCTTTACAAGGAATAAATTCTTCAGCCTTCACTTTTCCAGCCTTCCTCTTTTCAAAGTCACAGATAAACATCTTGTTAAAGAGTTCTTCTTCTGCGAATTCTCTTAAAAAGTATTTTACTTTGCCAACTTGTATTACTGGCTTAATTTTTTTGTACCGTTCTACTATTTCTTCCTTGCTAATCTCTGGTATTGATACGTTATACATATCTCCATTCCTCCTAAAATTTTTTATATCTGAGGTTATTGAAATGTTACCTTTTAAATATAACATATTTTACATAATACTTCAAGTTTTTTCTTGAATTTTAAAAATTTTATTGATATAATCCAATTAAATTAAAAATAAGGAGGAATTAATATGTCTACACCACATAATGAAGCAAATCTAGGAGATATTGCAAAAACAGTTATAATGCCTGGTGATCCGCTTCGTGCAAAATATATTGCAGAAAATTTTATGACAGATATAAAATTAGTAAATTCAGTTAGAGGAATTTATGCTTATACTGGAAAATACAAAGATAAAGAAATTACTGTAATGGCTTCTGGTATGGGAATGCCAAGTATGGGAATTTATTCATATGAATTATATAAATTTTACGATGTTGAAAATATTATTCGTATAGGCTCTTGTGGTTCTTATAAACCTGAATTAAAATTATTTGATATAGTTCTTGCAGAAAATACATTTTCTGAAGGGAATTTTGCTTTAACTTTAAATAATGATGATTGTCACATAGTAAGTAGTAATAATGAATTAAATTCTGTTATAATTGATTCTGCTAGCAAATTAGGTATAAATATTTTTAAAGGTAATACCGTTTGTACTGATTGTTTTGATGTCTATATGACAGATGTAAATCAATTTTTAGCTAGAGTCCCTGAAGGATTTAATCCTGTTAGTGCTGAAATGGAAGCTTTTGCTTTATTCTATGTAGCTAAAATTTTGAATAAAAAAGCTTCTTGCCTTATGAGTGTTGTTGATTCTAAATACATCAAAGATGTCGCAACACCTGAAGAAAGG
The DNA here is from genome assembly GCA_934149155.1 of uncultured Clostridia bacterium. GTDB lineage: Bacteria > Bacillota > Clostridia > TANB77 > CAG-508 > CAG-269. The sequence goes on from CAKPDZ010000019.1 coordinate 3,273, forward strand.
CAAACTGGGCTTAATAATATGATTAAAGTTGCTTTAGAAAGTAGTATTTCACTATAATCTTTAAAAACTGTCAAAAGGTTGATTTCCTTTTGACAGTTTTCTTACATTTTATCTGGCATTTCAATTCCAAGTAAAGTAGCTCCTGTTTTCAATATTTTTCCAACAGAATAAGTTAAATATACACGAGCATCTTGAAGTGCCTTATCATCATTTATAATCTTATTTTCATTATAGAAATTACTATAAGCTTTAGCAACATCAATTAAATATCTTGATAAAATTGATGGTTCATTTTTATCTGTAACTTGTACTAAAACATCTTCAAATCCATAAATCAATTTTGCTAATCTAATTGAATATTCATCTTGTAACAATTCTGTATTAACTGCTGAAATTTCAGGAACTCCCCCGGCTTTTTCAATAACACTTTTTGTACGTACATAAGTATATTGAATGTATGGACCTGTCTCTCCTTGGAAATTCAAAATTGTATCCCAATCAAATATTTCATCTTTGACTCTGCTATTTGCTAAATCATTAAATATTACTGCACCTACCCCAACCTTTTTAGCAACTTCATCTTTGTTTTCTAAATCTGGATTTTTTTGTTCTATTATAGCTTTTGCTCTTGAAATAGATTCATTTAACAATTCACTTAATTTTACACTTGTTCCTTCCCTTGTTGACATTTTTCCTGTTGGTAATAATACCATTCCAAATGCAACATGTTCTAATCCATTAGTGTATTTTTCATCTAGGCCAAGTAATTTAGCAACTTCAAATACTTGTTTAAAATGTAGCACTTGTTCATATGAAGTTACATATAATGCTTTATCAAAATCATATGTGCGAGCCCTATACATGATTGCTGCTAAATCTCTTGTTGCATATGTTGAAGAACCATTGCTTTTTTCTATAATACAAGGTGTATTTATTCCTTTATCTTCTAAGTCTACAATTCTTGCACCTTCTGATTCTATTAATTTTCCACTCTTATCCAATATTTCTACAATTTCAGCCATTTTGTCTGAATAAAAAGCTTCTCCATTCCAAGAATCAAACTTGCTACCTAATAAATCATAAACTTTTTGAAATTCTTTTAAACTTAATTCTCTAAATTTTTGCCAAATTTCAACACAGTATTTGTCTCCATCTTCAAGCTTTTTGAAATTATTTCTACAATTTTCTAAAACTTGCTCATCTTCTTTACAAGCTTGATTTATTCTTATATAAATCTTAGTTAATTCATCTATTGGATTTTCCTCAATGTTGTATTCATTCCCCCATAATTTATATCCTTCAATTAATTTTCCAAATTGTGTTCCATAATCTCCTAAATGATTTATTCCAGTTACATTATATCCTAAATATTTATAAATTTTATATAAAGCAGCTCCTATTACTGTTGAGCGTAAATGTCCAATATGGAAAGGTTTTGCTATGTTTGGTGCAGAATAATCTATTACTATATTTTTTCCACTTCCTACTACTGATTTTCCATATGCATCACTTGTAGCCATTTCATTTAATACTTCTTTAACTAATATTTCTTTATTGATAAAAAAGTTTAAATAACCACCTACAACTTCAATTTTTGTTATTGTATGTTCGTCAACTCGGATATTTTCTTTTATGTCATTTGCAATCATTGGCGGTGCTTTATGTAAATCTTTAGCTAATCTAAAACATGGAAATGCATAATCTCCATTATTTACTCCTTTTGGCTTTTCTATTGATTTTTTTATTTCTGTTTCATCAATATTTACTACTTTTGCTATTGCTTTTGCTATTATGCTTTTAAAATCTATCATTATTCCATCTCCTTATTTCCAAATTTCTTCTAAAATTTTTTTATATCGAACAAATATTGGATGACTACTATCAACATTTTCTATACAACTATTATATACACTTGTATAATACCATTTTTGTTCTTCTGGATTTCTTGCCAATACCTTGTCTTCTCCAAATTCTTTAATATTAGAAATTGCATCTTCTAAATTATTTATTTTATCACATGCTACTATTAGTTTTGAACCTAATGGTGCCGTCTTTATATGTTCAATCGTATGTTCTTTTCTATCTTTCCAAGGCAAACTCTTATCTGGTTCAGAAGCATCATATACATAATCTCTTATTTTTTTTCCAAATTCTCTTTCAATATCATCAAATGTATATTGTGTATCTTCTACTACATCATGTAATATTCCTGCTGCAACAACATCTTCATCACATCCATTTCTTTGTAGTATCATTCCAACTGTAAATGGGTGAAATATCATATCTACATCTTTTTGTTTTCTTCTTTGCCCTTTATGTGCTTTTGTTGCAAAAAAAATTGCATATTCTACTATGTCCATAAATCTCCCGCCTTTCTTTTCTTGGTATTATATTATATTTTTGCTCTTTTTACAATACTTTTATTGTTTTTTACCCTATATATATGTTATAATAAAACTAAATATTTTTATAGGAGGGTATACGTATGATTAGACGGAATCCATTAACAATCGAGTTTACCGGTCTACCTAATTCCGGCAAAACTACACTGATTCATAACCTTTCCGATTCACTTCGTGAAAAAGGAATCAATGTACAAATCATGCAAGAAGATGCGGAATTAGTTCCAAAAGAAATTCCCAAAAAAACATGGATTCGTAATGTTTGGATAACTTTTGGGCAGTTGCAATCTTTGCTTGAAATTCCATATTCACAAGCTGATGTCATTTTATTTGATAGAGGATATTGTGATGCATTATTCTGGGCAAAGTTTTTGGAAAAACAAAATGTTTGTACCGAAACCGAATCATCTTCCTTATTAAAAATTCTTCATGAAATGAATAATACTTTTTGTGTTTTCCCCGATTATCTTTTCGTAATCGATGTTTCAGTAGAAGAATCTTAAAAAAGACGATATGCTTCTGGTGGAGATGCTCCAGTTCTTACCAATACAGACTTTTTAAACTTTTACAAGAAAGAGTTGGATTGTTTCTACGAAAAAGTTACTTGCCCAATGTGGTATTTAGATACTTCTGATATGACAATTAATGAAGTGAAAAATACTACATTAGACAAAATCATGCAATTATTGGGAAATTAATAAATAAAGAGATGTTGGTCTTTCACCTTCATCTCTTTATTTAAATCTTCAAAATAAATATATCTATTTATTATTTTATAATTTTGAAACTTCAACACCATCTTTAGTATCTTTAACACTATATCCTTTTTCAGTAATTAAATCTCTTAATCTGTCAGACTCAGCCCAATTCTTATCTTGTCTTGCAATTTTACGTTGTTCAACTAAATCTAAAATTTCTTGTGGTATTTCTTCTTCTTTTTTCTCTGTAATTTTCACCCCTAAAACAGTATCAAACTTCTCTAATAATTTAGCCATTTTAGGTGATTTATCTTGATATTTTACAGCTTCCCATACAGCACTCATTGCAAGTGGCATATTTAAATCATCATTTATAGCTTGATGGAATTTGTTTTCAATTTCCACTACAACGTCGTCAGAAACATCTGCATTTCCTGCCAAATGTTTTTGATATCCTTCACGCAATCTGTTTAGTGCAACACTTGCAGCTTCTATTCCTTCCCATGTAAAGTTTAATTTTCCTTTATAATGACAAGAAAAATTAAATAATCTATATACTAATGGATCATATCCTCTATTTACAATATCATCTAACAAATATACATTACCTAAACTTTTTGACATCTTTCCACCATTTATTAATAGATATTCTCCATGCATCCAATAATGTGCTGGTATTTTGCCACAAGCCCCTTTATTTTGTGCAATTTCATTTTCATGATGTGTTGGAATCAAATCAATTCCACCTGTATGTATGTCAAATTCTTCTCCTAAATATTTTGTGCTCATTGCGGAACATTCTATATGCCATCCCGGATAGCTTGGTCCCCAAGGGCTATCCCATTTCATCAAATGATTTTCTGGTGCTTTTATCCAAAGTGCAAAATCATATGGATTTTTCTTTTCTGGGTCAACTTCTACTCTTGCACCTGATTTTTGTTCATCTAATTTAATTCCTGATAATATTCCATATTCGTCTAATTTTGATACATCAAAATAAATTGCTGTTGATGTCTCATATGCATATCCTCTTTCCATTATTTTTTGTACCATTTCAAGCATTTCTTTTATATGGTCTGTAGCTTTACATACTACTTCAGGAGTTTCGACATTTAGTCTATCTAGGTCTTTAAAAAATAGTTTTGTATAATGTTCTGCTATTTCCATTGGAGTCTTGTGTTCTTCTCTTGCTGATTTTAACATTTTGTCTTCGCCTTCATCTCCATCAGAAACAAGGTGCCCAACATCTGTTATATTCATTACTTGTTTTACTTCATATCCATTATATTCTAATACACGTCTTAATGTATCTTGAAATAAGTTAGTTCTCATATTTCCTATTGTTGCATCTTTGTATACTGTTGGTCCACAAGAATACATTTTTACTTTTTGAGGTTCTATTGTTTTAAATAATTCCTTCTTTTTTGTTAAAGTGTTGTAAAAATATATATCCATATAATTCTCTCCTTTACTTTTATTGCGAAACACAGGAATTTCATTTTTTCCTGTGTTTCATATTATCTTTTACTCATTGTTTTCTGTTGAATCTCCGCCTGTATCTGGCTTATTATCACCTGTATTATTTCCTGGTTCTCCACCTGTATCAGTACTTGGCTTACTGTTATCTGGTTTTGTATCGCCAGAATCAGTATTTCCTGAATCTCCACCGCTTGTATCTGGACTCGTAGTTGGTGATGTATTTGTGTTATTTTCTGTTGTATTTGTATTTTCTGCAGGTTTTGTTTCTTCAGTTGGTTTTGTATGAATTGTACAATATTCTGTTGGTGAACTTCCCATAGTTGAACTTATTCCTGGTGTAGTCCATAATCCTAATCTTTCTTTTGGTACAACATAATTTGATGACCTTCTATCTTGAGATGGGCAATATTTTGTTGCTAATTTCCCTGATTCTGTACAAATTGTATATTGACTCTTATGTGCATCACAATCTTCTGGTAAATGTCCTTCTATAAATATTTCATCATATGTATTTGAACATTTACTAGTTGCAAGTAATCCACTTGTTCTACATACTTTTTCATGCACTATTTTTTCTGGTACTTCAAATGTTGAATTCTCTAATCCTTTATGAATTTCTGACATTATTCCTGAGAACAGTAATCCTGCTGGGTTAGTTCCTGAATAATTTATTCTTTGAGGATCATCAAATCCATACCATGCGGCACAAGCATAATAATTTGTAAATCCACACAACCATCTATCTTTTGAAGAGTTTGTAGTTCCTGTTTTTGCAGCTACATCAATTCCATTAATAGCACAATATTTAGCTGTTCCAGCATATCCATCAGCACCATTTACAACTGATTGCATTAAATTTTTAACAATATATGCAGTTTCAGCTGAACATACTTTTTCAGTCTTTTGTTTTGGTTCTAATACAACTTTTCCATCAGAATCTTCTACTTTTGTGTAGAATGTTGGTTGTATGTAATTTCCATCATTTGCAACTGTTGCATATGCTGCTGCCATTTCTAATGGACTTACACCATATGTCATTCCACCTATTGCTAATGACAAGTTTTCATCATTATTTTTTGAATTATCACTTGCTTTTACTAAAGATGAAATCCCCATTTTTTCCATATACTCAATTGACTTTTGTGGCGTTAATTCAGCCATAATCTTTAAGAATGGTATATTTTGAGATGTTGTTACTGCTGTTCTTACTGTTCTTAATCCAGTAAATCCATTATAGTTTTCTGGTTCATAGTCTTTTCCAAATGTAGTTTTTAAATCTGCATATATTGTTGCTGGTGTTACCAATCCTTCTTCAACAGCTGGTAATACATCTGCTAATGGTTTTATTGAAGAACCAGTTTGTCTTAAAGAATTAATTCTGTTTAATCCTCTTGAAGTTGTTTTTTCTCTTAATTGTCCTACAGCACCTACAACCTTTCCTGTTGATGGTTCAATAACTACTGCTGCCCCTTGTGCTAAAATTGCATTTCCATTTGCATCTTTTACAACTTTTCCTTTATCTTTTAATTCTAATTTATATTTGTCTTTTTTAGATTCTGTTTCCATTACACTTTGTATTGATGATACTTGTGTTGAATATATTTTCAATCCACTAGATTGTAAATAAGTTTCTGCTGCATCTTTAGAAATTTGCTTTTCATCCATTATTTGTTGAGTTAATTGTGATATTAATGCATCTGTATGTGATGAATATATATTTCCTTTAACTCCATTTTCAAATTTGAAACCTGCATCTACTTCTGCAATTGCATTATCATATTCTTCCTGATTTATATAATTGAATTTTTTCATTTGTGATAATACAGTTTTTGTTCTTTTAGCAATTTTTTCTGTTACATCATTTCCTGAATAAGGATTATATGAATTAGGTGAATGATTTATTCCTGCTAAAAATGCACATTGTGCTATACTTAAGTCTTTAGCCGTTTTATTGAAATAGTATTCAGCTCCAATTTCAACTCCGTGTTTTTCACTTCCACCATTTCCTATGTATATCAAATTCAAATACACTTCTATTATTTGGTCTTTTGACATAATTTTTTCTATTTGGTATGCTTTTGACCATTCTTTCAATTTTCTCATAACACCTGCAACACCACTAGACGCTTTTTCTTGTGTTACATTTTTAACAACTTGTTGTGTTATTGTACTTCCTCCACCTGCTGTTGATTTGCCACCATGTGTTACAAATGAAAGTACCGCTGCTCCTGTTCTTTTTATATCAACTCCATGATGTTGTTCAAATCTTTCATCTTCTATTGCTATATATGCTTTTGGTAAATATGGAGACATTTCTTCTAATGAAATTATTTTTCTGCTTTCATCACCATTTAGCTCTGCTAAAACATTTCCATCAGTATCCACTATTGTTGAGTTTTCTTTCATTATTAAGTCTGACATATCAATTGAAAAATCGTCTTTTCCAAGTCCAAAAATTAGTCCAACACCGATTCCTGCACCAACAACAATTGCTATTACTAGTATTACTAGCAATATTCTTAATGCTAGAGCCAGTTTAGGATGTTTATATTTTAACTTCATTTTAGTATCTTTTTTGTTCGCTTTTGCATTTTTGTTTCCTCTTTTTGTATTCGTTTTCTTCTTCTTTCTTATTGCTAAACTTGTTTCTGTGCTACTATTCTTTTTTCTTTTATTCCCCATTTTTAATTCTTTCCTTTCTCAAGGCTTTTCCTTTAAAATAATCTGACAATATTATAATACAATTAATAAAAAAAGGAAAGCTTTTTAAGAAAATCTTTCGATTTTTCCGTTTTCACCATAAAGTTCTTTTATGGAAACTTTATTTTTCATTATTTTCCTTCTAATATTATTAAATGTATCTCTAATATATAGTGTTGCTTCTAATAAATCTTTATGTTCAAATACACTCATATTTTCTCTCCAAATATTTTCCTCTCTTCCAACTACTATTTCATAATTATTTATGTTTATTCCAGAAAATCTTTTAGACCTTATTTTCATATCTCCTTCAACATTTATAATTATCGCATTTTCATTTATTTTATATTTATTAAGTACTTGCATATTGAAATCTAAATTTAATATTATTTGGGGTTTAAGTAAACTTTTTTTGGTATTATTTGCAACAACTATCAGAATCCCGTCATTATCATATAATTCTTTTTCAACTCTTCTTAATTTTTCTATATGATTTGTTACTACTATTAATTTCTTATACTGTTTTGACAGTATTTTTATTGTTTCAATTGTTAAATCTGTTATTTCGTTTGTCGTTATTGCAATCTCTGTTTCTTCTTTTTTTATTTCTTTTTGATTTATTACGTATTCTAAAATTTCAAATGTTAAATATTTTTCTAGCCATCTACCATTAAATATTTTGATATTATTTGCATTTAGTGCATTTATGAAATTTTTATTTTCTGTTAATGTTTTGCTTAAAACTACATATTCTATATCATTTTTTATCATAACCTTAATTATTTTTGAGACATTTTTTTCTTTATTTAAATCCGCATAAACTACAAAATTATCTTCTTCTATTTTATATTTTCGTATTGAAAATTTAGGCTTATCCATTTTTTCTAAATAATATGTTCTCATTAACTCACCTCTATTGATGTTTATGCACTTAATTCTAAATTTATACTATATATATTATTTTAGTAGTTTTTTATTTGTTTCTGTTAGTATTTTCATTTGAGAAATAGCAATCTCATTCAATTTAATAAGTCTTTCAGATTGTTTTACTCCTTCATTTATATATATTGAATTTATATTCTCCCTGACTTTTAATTATGGCGAATTCTCCATAATTAAAATCCGGATTATGTAATTCTTCCCAAATTCCTAAAAATTCTATTGTATTTCTATTTCTTAACCAATCAGAAATAAAAAAATCTCCATCTTTTGATTTAAGCATGTCAGTTAATGAAATATAATCTTCATTATTTGTATTATAATATGAAATTTTTGTATCTAAAACATTTAATTCTTTCATAATTCCTCCTCGTGTTTAAGAACTTTTGTTTGATTATATAGTATTTTTATGTTAATGTCAATATAAATTAATAAAAAAAAGTGGGAAAATTATTAGGTTAAGCTAACCAAATAATTCTCCCATCTTACATTTTCAATTTATTTTTCTGTGCTTGTATTAGCAAGCTCTGTTTTTATTATAGACCAGATATTGGATGTTTCCATATCTTTCTTCCAACATGCAGCTCCACCTAAATTATATTTAGTAACAAGCGCAACTTTTTCTTTTATTGAAGCTCCATCTTCAATCCACATTTTTATTGTATTTTTTCCTGATGCATATTCTATATAATATTGTTTTAATGTATCATCCCATTGTTTTTCAACATTATTAGGAATTTTAATATTCATCATTGAAACTGTACTTCTATCTTTAATTGTTCCATCTTGAGTAATTGTCCATTGTCTTGTATATAATGGCATTCCTAATATAATTTTATCTGTATCTACTTCATCATAATCTATTATTTTCTTTAAACTAGTTTCTACCCAATTTAATCCAGCTGTTGTTCCTGGTTTGCTACTTGAAGTACCATATTGATCATATCCCATAAATATTAAATAATCAGCTACATCTCCTAGAACATGTCTATCAAAACATAATGACCAATTAGGATCTCCATCTGGTGCTGTAACATCTACTGATGTTACTATTCCCATTTCTTCCATTCTTGGTGTTAATTCTATTATGAATCTTGAATATTTATCTTTATCTGCTTCATACATATTTTCAAAATCAACATTTATTCCATCTATATCATATTGTGCACATTTTTCTACAATACTTTGTATCAATTGTTGTCTTTTTGTATAACTGTTTAATATTGTTGATGATACTTTTATTCCTGCTTCTGCATTTGATAGCATTGCCCACACCTTATATCCATTTGAATGAGCCCAATTTATATATGCAATTCCTGCATCTCCTACATTTTCTTTTAATGTTCCAGTTTCTTTTTCTAAATAAAAGAATGATGGTGATACTACATTTACACCTTCTACTACTTGTCCTGTTCTGTCTGGTGCCTTTACATATTGTGAGTAATAATCCCAGAACATGTCTACTTTTCCATTAATTTGTTTTGTCTTTTCTTTTGCTTCTCTTATTGTTGTTATTTCTTCTAACTTACTTGTTTTTACATATCCTAGCTTACCATTTTGTGTTCTTATTTTTGTCCAACCTTTTTCAGATACTTCGTTATTGTTTTTTACAACTATTACACTGTCACCTTTTGATATTTTATCTACAGTTCTAGAAAATCCTTCTTTTTTTGATTTTACAGATATATCTGCTTTAGTTTGAGCCTTTAATTGTTCTCTATCTGTTGAATCAATTGTAATCACTTTTGTTTCTGCAATATTGTTTATTTCTATGTCATATACATCTTTCATTTCACTTATTGGCAAATAAGTAGTATCATTTTCTTTTATTGCATGAGCTCCTGTCTTTTTGGTTGAACCATTTAATGTTAATTTATTTGATTCAAATCCAATACTTGCAATTTTGTCCTCATATGTTGTTATTACTTCATTTGTTTCATCTTCAACATATATATATTTATCAAAGAAATTTTTCATATCATCCATTGATACATATATAATTCCATCATCTATTTTTAATTCATTTTTTAATCTTTCTGTCACATTTGTATTATTTATTACTAGGCTTATTTTATCATTTGTTTGTTCTTTGATAAAGTCTTCTGCCTTAATTAATATAAATACTATTACAAATAATACCGCTAATAATATTAACATTCTTTTTACCATTTTACCATTTTTATTATTTAGTGCTTTCATTTGTTTTTCTCCTTATTTTTTTGTTTATTATATTATATTAGACAGAAAATAGCAAGATTATTCTTGCTATTTTGTCAAAAATTATTAATTACATTTTTCTAAATACTCCTGCAACTTTTCCAAGTATTTTGCAATCCGGCACTATTATTGGATCCATTGTATGATTTTCTGGTTGTAGACGAATATGGCCATTTTCTTTATAAAATGTTTTTACTGTTGCTTCATCTTCTATTAATGCTACAACTATTTCTCCATTATTAGCATTGTTTTGTTTTTTTACTAATATATAGTCTCCATCTAAAATTCCAGCTTCAATCATGCTTTCTCCTCTTACTGTTAGCATAAAGCTTTCGCTATTTCCAACAAAGTCTATTGGAATAGGAAATGTATCTGTTACGTTTTCTACTGCTAATATTGGTTGTCCAGCTGTTATTCTTCCTATTACTGGTACATCTACCATCTCTCTTTGTGCATAAAAGTTTTTGCTTTCTCTTTTTAATGGTTGTCCATCTGTTCCTTTTATTACTTTTAATGTTCTTCCTTTTTTGTCTTCTTTTTTAATAAATCCTTGTTTCTCTAATTTGGCTAAATATGCATGTACAGTTGCAGTCGAACTTAATCCTATTGCTTTTCCTATTTCTCTTACTGATGGTGGATATCCATTTTCTATTACTTGTTCTTCTATAAATTTTAGTATTGCTTTTTCCTTTCTAGTAGTTTCGGCTCTAGTTCCCATTTACATCACTTCTCCTTTTTCTATGAAATAATAATATCATACAAAAAAAGAAATGTCAAACAAATTTTTGACATTTCTTCATTTTATTTTTTTATTTTTCTTATTTCGTATTTTATAACTCCTGCAGGTGCTTGAACTTCTACTGTAGCTCCTTTTTTAGCTCCTAATAATGCTTTTCCTATTGGAGATTCATTTGATATTTTATTTTCAGCTAAATTAACTTCTGTTGAGCCAACTATAGTATATTCTACTTCTTCGTCAAATTCAACATCATATAATGTAACTGTGTTTCCTATTTGTACTGTCTTTGTATCAATTTCGCTTTCGTCTATGATTTTTGCATATCTTATTTTATTTTCTAATTCTGCGATTTTTGCTTCATTTTCTGCTTGTGCATTTTTTGCTTCATCATATTCTGAATTTTCTGATAAATCTCCAAATCCTAAAGCAACTTTTATTCTCTCAGCTATTTCTGTTCTTGTTTCTGTTCTTAGTCTTTCTAATTCTTTTTCTAATTTGTCATATCCTTCTTGTGTTAATATAACCTCTTTTTCTTCCATGTTAATCACATTCCTTTCTAGCTAAACTCCGGTTGAACCATTGTTTTGTATGGTATATACGATAAAGAGCGACCTCATTAGCCGCCTTTATATTTAACAGTTAGTATGATACTGCATTTTTTATTTTTTGTCAAGATATTTTTCAAAATTTTACATTTTTTAGATACTTATAAATTACAATTTAGAACTAAATTATATAGATTTTAGGAAGTTAATAATATATTGTTTTGCAATACCGCGTAAGCGACCAAATGAGCAAAGCGAATGCGATATGGAGCAATCAACATATAAACTTTCAATATGTGGATTGCGACACCAAGGTATAAAAAACAATATATTATCAACTTCTAAATAAATTTATTCTTTCTAACTTGTAAATTGAAAATTATTCTAATCTTTAAATAACTCTTTTCCATTCTTCATATAATCAGCACCAGAGAAAATTGTTGCAATTACTGATATAAGAAGTAATATTGTAGCAACTAAATTTATTGCAAAATCCACACCAGTTAATCCACCTCTAAAGCAATCCCAAAAATTATTTCTATCAAACATAATCAATATAATTGCTATCATTTGAGTTACAGTTTTCAATTTACCCCAAATAGAAGCAGCAATAACTTGACCACCTTTTTCTACTGCAATTAATCTATATCCAGAAACTAAGAATTCTCTTGCTAACACTATAACAGGTATCCATGCAGGGATTTTTCCTAATTCTACTAACAACACCATTGCTGTTAATACCAATATTTTATCAGCTAATGGATCTAAAAATTTACCAAAAGTAGTAACTTGATTTCTTGAACGTGCAATATATCCATCTAATTTATCTGTAATTGATGCAACTATAAATATTAGTAGCATCCCAAAATATGTTAGGGGCAATCCCATAAAATCGCCTTGCAAGTTCAAATATGGGATTATTGCCATAATTGGTACTAATATTATTCTAAATATTGTTAATTTATTTGCTAAATTCATTTTCATTTTATTTCTTTCCTTCCTCAAGGTTTAGTACATTATTTATTTAATATTTCCATTGCTTTTTGTAATTGTGTATCATCTTTTCTTTCAACTGATAATGGGTTTTCAACACTTTCTGGTAAATCTACTTTTTCGTTTGGTTCTATTCCCACACCATTAATTTTAGTTCTATTTGGTGTATAATATTCTTCAACTGTAACTTTTAAACCAGCACCATCTCTAAGTTGTAATAATTGTTGAATTACACCTTTTCCATATGTTGTATTTCCAACTATTGTTGCTTCATTTAAATCTTTAAGTGCTCCTGCTAAAATTTCTGATGAACTTGCAGAATTTTTGTTTACAAGTACAACTATTGGCATATCTATTAAAACATCTTCTTTAGATTTCTCAACCTTTTCTTTCTTATCTTTATCAATAGTTACTAAAAGTTCTTTATCTTTTGGTACAATATAATCTGCAATTTTTAAAGCTTCTTCTACTAGCCCTCCACCATTATTTCTTAAATCTATAATCAATGATGTTATTCCTTGTGATTTTAATTCTTCATATTTTGCCTTAAAATTCTCAGCTGTATTTTCATCAAAACTTGACACTTCTAGGTATCCTATATTATTTTCTAATTTTTCTGCAACTACTGGATTTGTTGTTATTTTTTTTCTTGTTATTTCAAATGTTTTTATTTCTTGACCTCTTTGAATCTCCAATTTTACAGTTGAACCTTCTACACCTTTTATATTGTTTGCTGCAGCATCCATACTGTCTCCATTATATTCTGTTCCATCTATTTTCTTAATTATATCTCCAGGAAGTATTCCAGCTTCTTCTGCTGGGCTATATTTAATTGGCGATATTACAACTATTGTATTATCTTTAGTATTTTTAGCCATATATATACCAATTCCAACATAATTTCCCATCAAATTTTGTGTATATTCTTCCATCTCATCTTTAGGAATATATTCAGTATATTTATCTCCTAAAGCTGCTACATATCCTTCTATTGCTCCATCAATAGCTTTATCTTCATCTATATCATTTAAATAATATTTTTTTAACAAGCTTTTTATGTTTTTTAGAGATTTTGTTAGTTTATCGTCACTTGATGATGAAGTACCAAACAATGATGATATTGTTTGGTTTCCATCTCCTAGACTATATTTATTTGTTATATATATTGTTGTAAATATAAATGTTAAAAATACTGTTAATATAATTAACATTACTGTTTTATAAAATCTTTGTCTTTTTAAATATTTATCTTCTTCCATGCTTTAAATTGCCTTTCTAAATTTAATTTACATATATCTATTTGGATCTACCCTACTGTCTTGCCCATAAGCTGTTGCACTATATTTATAACTATATGGTGATACTCTTACTTCAAAATGCAAATGTGGTCCAGATGAATTTCCTGTACTGCCACTTAGCATTATTTTTTCACCTTTTTTTACTATCTGTCCAGGTCTTACACATATAGAACCTCTAGTTCCATGCCCATAATATGTTTGCGTTCCATTTGCATGTCTTATTACAACATGAGTTCCATAGCTTGATGATAAGTCTGCTGTTGTCATTACTACACCATCAGCAGCTGCCATAACCGTTGTTCCAGGTGATACAGCATAATCTATAGCTCCATGGAATTTTCCACTTGATGGATAATAACCATTTGCTGATATTGAACCTCCTGATATCGGTCTCATAAAATATCCTGAACCAGAAGATGTATTTCCTCCTGAATTCGAACTATTGTTATTACTACTATTACTATTATTGTTTTTTCCACTATTATTTGAAGCATTTTGTTTTTCTAACTCTGCTATTTGTGCTGCAAATTTCTTTTCTGCAGCTTTTACATCTGCTTCAATTTGTTTATTATCTGCTTGTAATTCTTCAATTTCTTTTTGTACTGTCTTTTCATCTTGAGTTAATTTATCGGCATAACTTTGTTTTTCACTTTTTAATGACTGCAATTCATTAACTTTTGTTTTTTGTTCAGCTAATGATGAATCTAAATCTTTTTTATTATTTTCTAATTCAGTTTTTTCGTTTTCAATTTTAGCCTTTTGGTCTTTTGTAGACTGAATTAACTCTTTATCAGATTCAAACAATTCAGATGCTGCATAATATTTTGATAATGCATCTGTCATACTTGATGCATTTAAAACAACATCTAAAAATGAAGTTTGACTTCTTTCATACATTGCTACAATTCTTGTATCAAGTAACTCTTCTTGTTTAGTATATTCTGCTTCCATTTGTTGTATGTCTTTTTCTTTATTTGATATTTGTGTTTGTAAATTTTTTACTTTATCATTTAAATCATCAACTTCTGTTTCAGCATCAGATATTTTAGATATAAGATTTTCTACTGTTTTCATTGTTTCTGATTTCTCATTTGCAATTTCTTCTTTCTTTTCCTTCGCTTCATCTATTTTATTATTATTTTCAGCTTGTTGCTTTTCTGCTTCACTTTTAGTTGCTTGTTTTTGTCGTTCTAACTCTTTTTTTGTCGTTGCAAATACTTGTGAATTTTGTAAAAGTAATATCATTATTATTGTAACCCCAATTATTTTTGCTAAAGTTTTTTTCATTATAATTCTTCCTCTCTATATTATATTTTATTCTTCAACATTTGTTTCTTCTTGGTTATTTTCATTCTTTTGAGTAATTTTTTGTAACTCATCTTTATTTAATAAATAATCCATTGGATTTACTGGTTGTCCATTTATTCTTATTTCAAAATGAGCATGTGGTCCTGTAGAATAACCTGTTGACCCCACTTTTAAGACTGGTGTACCAGCTTCAACTTCTTGTCCTACTTGTACTAAAATTTCACTGCCATGCGCATATAATGTTTGAACTCCTCCTCCATGGTCAATTATTACCATATTTCCATATGCAGGAGTCATAGATGCTTTTGTTACAACACCTTTACCCATTGCAACAAAATCCGCTCCCATTGGTGCTCCTATATCTGTGCCAGTATGTAACTTATATGCTCCTGTTATAGGATGAACCCTCATTCCAAACTCAGAAGTGATTGTGTTGTATCCTGGTATTGGCCAAGTTAGTGCCCCTCCAATATAATCTGCACTAACACTATTTAATGCCATTAATTTTATCTCAGCTTCTATTGTTTCCACTTGATTATTATAATCATCAATTTTTGCTTGTAATTCTTGTTCTTCTGTTGATAATTTGCTTATATAATACTGCCTCATTGTCTTTGTATTTGCTAACACTTGGGCTTTTTTCTGTTGCGTTTGTTTACTTGCAACAACCTGTCTTTTTTTCTCTGCAAGTATTTTTTTTGTTGTTTCTATTTCTTCTTTTTGTTTTCTTACTGTATCTAATAATTCTTTATCATATTCTGCTAATTCTTTCATTGCATAATATGTTGATAAAAACTCTGTTGCATTTTTAGATGCTAATATCACTTGTAAAAACTCAAATTTAGGAGTTTCATACATTTTTATAATTCTTGCATCTAACAAATCTTGAATTTTATCAAATTCTGCTTGTGTTTTGTTAAGTTTTTCTTCATTTTCAGTTATTTGCTTCATCAAGTCATTTATATCTGTATTAATATTATTCAATTCATTCTGTGACTGAGCAATTTGACTATCTAATTCTTGCAATTCTTGCATATTTGTAGAAAGCTCATCTTGAACTGCTTGCAATCTATTGTTAGATTCATCTATTGCCTGTGTTAATTGACTTGACTGTTCTTGTAATTCTGTAAGGTCTTGTGCATGTGCGCAAATACATAGGCTACAAGTTATTATTAATATTAAAATTATTGTTATAAGCCTACGCATTCTTCTACCTTTCACCCTCTCTATTAAACTTCTAGATATTTTCTCATTGATATACTACTTCCTAATATACCAATTCCTATTCCTAATCCTAAATATACTATTAATATCAAATTGAACATATCTGAGAAGTTTAGTAATGTCCAATTTGCCATTTGTAAGAATGATGTTTCTGCTAATTTATGTGCAATTCCTGTATATGCTCCACCTATTAGTGCAACTGATAATAATCCAGATACAATTCCTATTATTATACCTTCTACTAAAAATGGCCATCTAATAAAACTATTTGTTGCTCCTACATATTTCATTATTGAAATTTCTTTTCTTCTTGAATATACTGCTAATTTTATTGTATTTGTTATTATTGATACTGATATTATTATTAATAATGCTAATATTCCTGCAGTTATTATTCTAACTCCTTTTGCCAAGCTGATTATTTGTGATATTACTTGATTACTTGATACTATTTTCTTTACATGTGGAAGTTGATTTATACTATCTTGTACATCATTATTTAATTTCAAATCTGTTAATGTTACATTATATGCTGCAGATAATATATTTTTTTCTGAATATCCCTCTAATAAGTCATCTCCTAACATATCTTTCATATAATCTAAAGCTTCATCTTTTGAAACAAATTCTGCACTTTTTACTCCTTCTATTCCAAGTATTTCGTTTCCAACCTCTTCAATTTCGCTATCTGTTGCATCATTATCAATTATTACTCTTATTTCTTGTGCATCTGCAACATTTTCTACAAATGCATTTAAATTTTCTCCTATTACGAAAAATAGTCCAAATATCAACATTGTTGCACACATTATCATTAGTGATGATATTGTTGATTTTTTATTTTTAAATAAATTTCTAATTCCTTCTCCAATTAAATAGTTTAATACATTAAATCTCACAATCATACCCACCTTTTTCATCATCTTTTACAATTACGCCTTTATGTATGTGAATAACTCTTTTCTTCATTTGGTCTACTATATCTTTGGCGTGTGTTGCTACAACTACAGTTGTTCCTCTCATGTTTATTTCGTTTAACAAGTTCATTATATCCCATGCTGTATCTGGATCTAAGTTTCCTGTTGGCTCGTCTGCAATTAGCATTGATGGATTGTTTACTAATGCTCTTGCTAATGCAACTCTTTGTTGCTCTCCTCCTGATAGTTCATTTGGATACATTTTTGCTTTTCCACTTAATCCTACTAATGACAATACCATTGGAACTTGTCTACGGATATGCCTTGGAGTAGCTTTTACTATATACATTGCAAATGCTACATTTTCGTATACTGTTTTATCTGGTAATAATCTGAAGTCTTGAAATACAACTCCCATACTTCTACGTAAATATGGAACTTTACTTTTCTTTAAAAATGTTGTATCTTTTCCATTTATTATGATATTTCCTGATGTTGGTTCTTCTTCTTTTAATATTAATTTAATTAATGTTGATTTTCCACTTCCTGATGTTCCTACTAGAAATGCAAAGTCTCCTTTTTCTATTTTAAAACTTGCATTCTTTACTGCTTCTGTACCTGTACTATATTTTTTGCTTACGTTTTTAAACTCTATCATTTTACTTTTTTCCTTTTCTTTTTTTATAAATTGTACTTTTATATATAAGTTTTTTCTAATTTCTTATTACATAAAAACACATAATTTTTCATTCTTCATTATCATATCAATAATACTTTTTTTTTGCAACACTTATTGGCAAAAAATTAAGCAGAAAATTTTGTTTTTTTCTGCTTTTCTATCATTTTTCTTCTTATTTCTTTCTTTTTCGTTTTTTGTAAATTTTGTGTAAATTTTTCTGCACATTTGGAACCGGTTCCTAGATGTGCATTTCTATTATTCTACAGATTCTGTTTCTTTTATTTTGTCTTTTATGTTTGTGAAATATCCTGGCGTTTCTGCTGTGTCTATTCTTGCATAGGTTGCATCTGTATAGTTTGAATCAAATTTAGTGTTATTTCCCCCAATTAACTTTTGGCACCAATCAAACATTTTATCTGAATCAGTTACATTTATAGTAGTCCATCCTGTTTTGTTTTGTTCATCATATTCGCTTACATCCACTTCTAATAATTCTCCACATCCCCCAAACATACCATTCATATTTTCAACCATAATTGTGTCAAAATTAGCTAAATTTAATTTAGTTAGCTCTATACAACGATAAAACATATTTTGCATGGTTGTTACATTTTTTGTATTAAAACTACTTACATCAATATTTTTTAATTTATTACATTCATAAAACATTGCACGCATATTTGTCACATTTTCTGTATTAAAACTACTTATATCTAGTTCTGTTATATTTTCACACATATTGAACATACTTTTCATATTTGTTACGTTGGATGTATCAAAATTATCTAATTTTAATATCTCTAATCTTTTACACACAGAAAACATTCCGTCCATATTTTCTACCTTACTAGTATTAAAACTACTTATATCTAATTTCACTAAATTTATACAATGTCCAAACATTCCCCCCATATTGGCAACATTGCCTGTATCAAATTTAGTTAAATCTAACTTGCTAATCAATTCACATCCATAAAACATATCATACATTGTTTCTACATGAGTCGTATTAAAATTATCTAGATTTAATTCTGGTAAACTTTCACAATAAGAAAACATAAAACTCATATTTTTTACTTTATTTGTATTAAATCCACTTAAATCTAACTCTTGTAATGAGTTACATCCATAAAACATAACGCTCATGCTTATTGCATCACTTGTATCAAAGCCACTTAAATCTATATTAGTTAATTTTTCACAATTCTTAAACATTCTATAAAAATTTGTTACTCCTTTTGTATAAAAATTGCTCAAATCTATATCTTCTAGATTTATTAAATCATAAAACAAGCATTGTGCATTTTTATTAGCATATATAAGTTCTTGACTGGCAAAAGTTAATTCATACAATCCATCATTATCTTCATCAGTATAATACCCAATTATACTTTCATCTTGCTTTTCTGATGCATCAAATATTTCTATTTCTGAACCATCTAATATTTCTTTGCCTCTTATAAATTTTATTGATTCTATTTGATTTTTGGTAATTGAACTTGTTAAATATTTTCCGGTAGAGTCAATGTCATTAGCTAATACCATCCTATTAGGCTCTGCCATTTTAAAGTTTAGGTATGATTTTAAGACTGTATTTTCTGGTACAGTTTCTGTTGTTGTATTTTTATATTTGAATGTAATATATACTTCTTTTGTCTCCCCTGGCGCTATTGTTTGACCTATCTGTAATCCATCTGTTGTTATATCAAATGCAATATCTGAATTATCATAAAAGTCATCATCATATACTACACCAACAAATGGCACTGTTTCATCCGAACTATTGTATACTGTTACTTTATACTTAATTTCAGAATTCAAATTTACTTTTGAAAGTTCTATTGTGCTATTTAGCATTGTTCCTAAAAAATTATTTATTTTGCAATTGTTTATATTAGCATCAATGTCACTCACATATTCTACATCTGTTATAAATACTCCTTCTTGCGCATCTGCTATTACTTTTCCTTCTATTTCTCCTGTTACCGATTCTATTGATGCATACCCTATTCCCATTATCATTGTTGCTATTAACATCGCTAATAATAATAACATATTTTTGTTTATTTTTAATTTTTTCATGAATAGTCTCCTTTTGTTATCTACTATAATTTTTTTCATTTTATAAAACTTTATTCTTTCTTTTTTATCTTAAAAATTATTCACATTACTTTTTAGTCAATTCTTTTCCTTAAGTTATATACTTAAAGA
>CAKPDZ010000020.1 GCA_934149155.1 uncultured Clostridia bacterium
TAAAAGTTGTTAAAGAAGAAACAACTGAAAAAAGACAAAAAGATATGCCATCAAGATTAAATGCAAGAAGAAAAATGATGACAAAAATAAATAAAGTAAAAGACGAAAACGGAAATAATATAGATTTACTAGATAAATTATTCAACGAAATAGCTCCAAAATACGAAGGTAGAGTTGGAGGATATACAAGAATAATCAAAGCTGGACCTCGTAGAGGAGATGGAGCTGAAGTAGCTATATTACAACTAGTTTAATAAAATTGAATATACATTATCAAGAGTGGAGTAGAGAACGGCTCGTTAATCCCACAGCAACCTATCATAAAGACAAGGTGCTAATACCGGCAAAGCGTTAGCTTTGAGTGATGATTAGAAATAAAAGGAACTCTTAGCAAAGCTAGGAGTTTTTATTTTGCAAAAGGATTAACATTTTTTAGAAAGAGGAGATTAAATATGAAAAAATTTTATTTTACATCTGAAAGTGTAACAGAAGGACATCCAGATAAATTATGTGATTACATTTCAGATACAATATTAGATGAAGCTTTAAGACAAGACAAGTATTCAAGAGTGGCAGTAGAAACATTTGCATCTGCAAATAAAATAACAATAGCTGGACAATTAACAACAAATGCAGAACTAGATATAGAAAAAATAGTTAGAGATAGAATCAAAGAAATAGGATATGATGATGCTGATTTAGATATAGATTATAGAACTTGTAAAATAGATATTAATATAACAAAACAAAGTTCTGATATAGCACAAGGTGTAGATATTGGAGGTGCAGGAGATCAAGGAATAATGTTTGGATATGCATCAGATGAAACAGAAGAATATATGCCATTTGCAATATCAATGGCACATAAACTAGCCAAAAGACTTACAGAAGTACGTAAAACAGGTATATTACCATATCTTAGACCTGATGGAAAAACTCAAGTTACAGTTGAATATGAAGGAGATGCAGTAAAAAGAATAGATAGTATTTTAATATCAACACAACATAAAGATGGTATAGATATGGATGCATTAATAACAGATATAAAAGACAAAGTAATTAATTCTGTAATACCAGAAAAATATTTAGATGAAAATACAAAATATTATATTAATCCAACAGGAAGATTTGTAATAGGTGGGCCTTTAGGGGACACTGGATTAACAGGAAGAAAAATAATTGTAGATACATATGGAGGATATGCTCGTCATGGTGGAGGAGCATTTTCTGGAAAGGATGCAACAAAAGTAGATAGAAGTGCAGCATATATGTTGCGTCATATTGCTAAAAATATTGTTGCAAATGGATATGCTAAAAAATGTGAGTTACAAGTAGCATATGCAATTGGTGTAGAACAACCAATGTCAATATTTGTAGATACATTTGGAACAAACACAATACCAGAAGAAGAAATAGAAGAAAAAATCAAGAACAAATTTGATATGACACCAAAAGGAATTATAGAGTATTTGGGACTACGTGAACCAATATTTACAAAGACAACAAATTATGGTCATTTTGGTAAGCCAGAATTACCATGGGAAAAAATAATAGAAATGTAACATTAAAATTTCAATAACATATTATAGCCATAAGGAGGAAACAGGTATGGAGAATTTTATTATAAATTCAGTACTTTGGACACTTGCTCTTTATGGCTTATTTGAATTAATTAAGCAAATAATATATATGTGTACATATACGAATCTAAAAGAAGATGGAATCTATATAATAATAGCAGTGAAAAATCAAGAAGAAAGAATAGAAGTTTTTTTGCGTTCGATTTTATTTAAAATTTTATATGGTAAAGAAGAATGTATTAAAGATATAATTGTTACAGATTTAAATTCTATTGATAATACAAAAGAAATTGTGAAAAAAATGTCTACAGATTACGAATGTGTTAAAGTTACTAATTGGAAAGAATGTAAAGATATAATTGATAATATTGATGAAATAGACAAAAAGTGCTAAAATAGTTACTGTAAAGGAGAAAGAAACATGTTAGAAAAATGTACAATATGTCCACATAAATGTGGAATAGATAGAAATAAATATATAGGAAGATGTAAATCAAATAATAAAATAAAGATTGCTTTATACTCTACGCACAATTTTGAAGAACCATGTATTTCTGGCGAGAATCGGTTCTGGTACAATTTTCTTTTCTAATTGTAATATGAACTGTCTCTTTTGCCAAAACTACGAAATAAGCCAATTAGGCAAAGGAAAAGAAATAACAATAGAAAAATTATCTAATATAATGATAGAACAACAAGAAAAAGGTGTAGAAAATATTAATTTAGTAACTCCAACAAGTTACACTTTACATATTATAGAATCAATAAAACAAGCAAGAAATAAAGGCTTAAGAATCCCAATAGTATATAACACAAATGGGTATGAAAATGTGGAAACATTAAAGCTGTTAGAAGGATATATAGATATCTATTTACCAGATTTAAAATATTACTATGATGAATTAGGAAAAAAATATTCAAAAGTAGATAATTATTTCGAAATTGCAACATCAGCAATAAAAGAGATGTATAGACAAGTCGGAGCACCACAATTAAATGAACAAGGAATAATGCAAAAGGGATTGATGATAAGACATTTAATCTTACCAAATCAAATAGAGAATAGTAAAAAGGTGTTAAAATGGATAAAGGAAAATATGGACAACAATATATATGTAAGTATAATGGCACAGTATTTTCCTACATATAAAGCAAAAGAATTGGACGAGCTGAATAGAAAACTAACTAGAGAAGAATATGAAGAGGTTGAAAATTACTTATATGAATTAGATTTAGAAAATGGTTATATTCAAGAATTAGGTGAGCATGAAGAAGAATATGTGCCAAAGTGGGAAGACTAAATTTTGTAATATCTGTTGAAAAAAATGTAAAAATCTGTTATGATATTGCAAAATAATTAAAAGAAGAAGGTAAAAAATTGCAATATATAACAAAATTAGATAAAAAGAAATTAGGAGAATATGAAAAAAGAGTAATAACAGAAGATGTAATACTAACAGATGAAAGATTATATGAACATATACTTTTATTTTATGAAGATGAATATAAACAATTAAGACCATATATAAAGAATATAATAGAAAATCCAGATTATATTGTTGAAGATAACAGACATGAAGATACAATGATATATTTAAAACAGATAGAAGATATAGGAAAAAATGGCAGAGTTGTAATTAAATTAGCTTTAGGGCAAGATGAAGAACATAATAAAAATTCAATTATTACTATGATGAAGTTAAATAAAAGAACATGGAATCAAACTATAAAAAATCGAGGTAAAATTATATGGAAAAATAAAAAAGACTAGACAAAAACGAATAAAAGTTGTATAATATAAGTACAATATAGAGAGTTATTTGAAGTGGACAATTGTGCCATCCACACACCCTAGAGGTCAAAAGAGATGCAGGAATTGGCACACCTGCCAAATAACCAGAACTAAAGGAGCTATGGAAACATAGCTCTAATTTTATTGAGAAAATCGATATGTAACTTTTTTGTAAAAACAATTTACAAGCCCAGATTATTATGGTATATTAAAAAAGAAAGAGTCATAATAAAAGGAGGACAAATTAATGACACAAGCAGACGAAAACTTTATAAAAACATGTGAAGAAATATTAAAAAATGGATATTCATCAGAAGGCACAAATGTAAGAACAAGATGGGAAGATGGAACAGAAGCAAATTATTACTCAATAGTAGGAGTACAAAATAAATATGACTTAGAAAAAGAATTTCCAATGATAACACTTAGAAATAACAGCAAAACAATCAAAAATGCAATAGACGAAATATTATGGATATGGCAAAAAAAATCAAACAAAATAAGTGAATTAAATTCACACATATGGGATCAATGGGCTGGAGAAGACGGAACAATAGGAAAAGCCTATGGATATCAATTAGCAAAAAAATATGAATTTAAAACTAAAGATGGAATAAAAGAAATGGACCAAGTTGATTATGTGTTATATTTGTTAAAAAATGATCCATCAAGTCGTAGAATAATGACAAACTTATTTAATCATCAAGAATTAAAAGATATGAACTTGGAACCATGTGCATATGGAACACAATGGTTAGTAAAAGAAGGAAAATTACACTTGATATTAAATCAACGTTCACAAGATATGTTAACAGCAAATGGATGGAATGTAATGCAATATGCAACATTACAATGTATGTTTGCTCAAGTTGCAGGATTGAAGCCTGGAACATTGACACACAATATAGGAGATTGTCATATATATGATAGACATGTTCCATTAGTAAAAAAATTATTAGAAGCAAAACCAGTAGAATGTCAACCAAAACTAGTCATTAACAATCCAACAAAAGACTTCTATGAATTTAAGGTAGAAGATTTTGAAATAAAAGATTATGATTACAATAAAGAAGTAAAAATTGGTAAAATACCAGTAGCAGAATAAAGGAGTGCAAATAAAATGTTAAGTATAATAGTAGCAAAAGCAAAAAACAATACAATAGGAAAAGATAATAAATTATTATGGCATATACCAGATGATTTAAGAAGATTTAAAGAATTGACAACAAATCAAAATATAATAATGGGAAGAAAAACGTTCGAATCAATAGGAAAAATACTTCCAAATAGAAAACATATTATATTTAGTCAAAATCCAGACTTTAAAATAGATAACGAAAATATAGAAATAGTTCATTCAATGTTACAAATTCAACAATACATAGAAGACGAAAATGAAAACTTTGTAATAGGTGGAGCTATGATATACAATTTATTAATGCCATATGTAACAAAAATGTATGTTACAGAAATTGACAAAGATTTTGAAGGAGACACAGTTTTTCCAAGAATAAATACAGAAGTATGGCAAGAAGTTAGCAGAGAAGACGGACCAAAAGATGAAGAAAATGACTTTAAATATCAATATGTAGTTTATAAGAGAAAATAAATAAGATTTATAGCTTTGGGTAAAATATAAAAAAGGAGATTTTTTATGTTTAAACCTAAAGCTATTTATTTTGAAAAAGAAATTATAAATTATCCATTAGGACAACATCTAATGAAGCAATACAAAGAAACACCGAAGATAGAAATTGAGAATCACAATAATATAGAAGAAATGAGAAAAAAGCAAAATTCAGAATTTGCAAATATGAAAAGTAATTTAATAATAGGAGTACGAAAAACACATAAATTTGTGGAAAACCATAAAACATCAGATTATTTGGTACCATATACATCATCAGGTTGTACGGCAATGTGTATGTATTGCTATTTAGTATGTAATTACAACAAATGTGCATATTTGAGGCTGTTTGTAAATAGAGAGCAGATGTTAGAAAAAATAATAAAAACAGCACAAAAAAGTGAAAAACAATTAACATTTGAGATAGGAAGCAATAGTGACTTGATATTAGAAAATACAATTACAGGAAATTTAGTATGGACTATAGAAAATTTTGCAAATACAGAAAAAGGATTTTTAACATTACCAACAAAATTTGATATGGTAGATGATATATTACCATTAAAGCATAATGGTAGAATAATTATTAGGATGAGTGTAAATCCGGCAGAAATTATAAATAAAATAGAATTTGGAACATCAAGATTAAAAGGAAGAATAGAGGCAATAAATAAGTTGGCAGAAGCGGGATACAAAATAGGTATATTAATAGCACCTGTAATATTGATAGAAAATTGGCAACAATTGTATTCAGAACTGATTCAAACTTTAAGTACTGAGTTGTCAGAAAAAGCAAGAAGAACAGCATTTTTTGAAATAATATTTATGACATATAGCTATGTTCATACAAAAATAAATGAAGAAGCATTTCCAAATGCAATTAATTTATATGACAAGGAAATTATGACAGGAAGAGGAAATGGTAAATATGGATATAAAGAAAAAAATAGAAGAGAAGCAGAAATTTTTTTAAGAGATCAGATGCATAAATATTTTCCTAATAATAAAATTGAATACGTAGTTTAATACTTGACATTAAAACAAAATAATAATATACTTTAAGCAAGTTATGGAAAGAGTTTCCAAGCTTGCTATTTATGTATTTAAACATAAATAATAAAAACAAAAAGGAGGCTAAATTCAATGAAGAACTTAATTGAAATTAGATGGCATGGAAGAGGCGGCCAAGGTGCAAAAACAGCTTCATTATTATTAGCAGATGCAGCATTTAATACTGGTAAATATATTCAAGGATTCCCAGAATATGGACCAGAAAGAATGGGAGCACCAATAACAGCATATAACAGAATAAGTGATACACCAATAACAATACATAGTAACATATATGAACCTGATTATGTAGTAGTTGTAGATGACACACTATTAACATCAGTACCTGTTACAGCAGGGCTAAAAAAAGATGGTGCAATTGTAATAAATACAACAAAAACACCAGAACAATTAAAAGAAGTATTAAAAGGATATGAAGGAGCAGTATATACAATTGATGCTAGAAAAGTATCAGAAGAGGCACTTGGAAAATATTTCCCTAATACACCAATGCTTGCTGCAATTGTAAAAGTTGCAGGTGTTATGACAGATGAAGAATTACTTGAAGATATGAAAACTTCATTTAAACATAAATTTGCTAAAAAACCAGAAGTAATAGATGGAAATATGAAAGCATTAGAATTAGCATTAAAAGAAGTTAAGAAAATCCAATAAATCAAAAGGAGGAAAATCAAAATGACAGAAATAAATCCAAAAACACCTATGGAAAAATTAACAATAGGTGGAAATATATATTGTGCAGGAAATGCAAAAGAATTTAAAACTGGAGATTGGAGAAGTATGAAACCAATTTGGATAGAAGAAAAGTGTAAACAATGTGGATTATGCTTCCCTGTATGTCCAGACAATTCAATTCCTGTAGGAAAAGATTTAAACAGAGGAGAATTTAATTATGATTATTGCAAAGGATGTGGAGTTTGTGCTAAAGCGTGTCCTTTTAATGCAATAGAAATGAAAGAGGAGGGTGTTGAATAATGAGTATAAGAGAAAGATTAAGTGGAAACGAAGCAACAGCAATTGCAATGAAGCAAATCAATCCAGACGTAGTTGCAGCATTTCCAATAACACCATCAACAGAAATACCACAATATTTTTCTACATTTGTTGCAAATGGAGATGTAGATACAGAATTTGTTGCAGTAGAAAGTGAACATAGCGCAATGTCTGCAACAATAGGAGCATCAGCAGCTGGAGCAAGAGCTATGACAGCAACATCAGCAAATGGATTATCATTAATGTGGGAAATGATATATATAGCATCAAGTTTAAGATTGCCAATAGTAATGGCATTAGTAAATAGAGCAGTTTCAGGACCATTAAATATACATAATGACCATTCAGATGCAATGGGAGTAAGAGATGCAGGATGGATAATGCTATTTTCAGAAAATAACCAAGAAGCATATGACAATATGTTAATGGCACATAGAATAGCAGAACACAAAGACGTATTATTACCATTAATGGTTTGTCAAGATGGATTTATAACATCACACTCAATTGAAAATATTCAATTAGAAAATGATGAAGATGTTAAGAAATTTGTTGGGCAATACAAACCAGAACATTATTTGTTAAATAGAGATGAACCAATAGCTGTTGGTCCATTAGATTTGCAAGCATATTTATTTGAACACAAAGCACAACAAGCAGAAGCAATGAAAAAAGCAAAAGAAATAATAAAAGAAGTTGCAATAGATTTTGAACATTGGACAGGAAGACATTATGACTTTTTTGAAGAATATAAACTAGAAGATGCAGAAATTGCAATAGTATGTATGAATTCAACAGCAGGAACAACAAAAGCGGTTGTAGATAAATTAAGAGACCAAGGCGTAAAAGCAGGACTATTAAAAATAAGAATGTATAGACCATTCCCAGCAGAAGAAGTTGCAGAAGCATTATCACATCTAAAAGCAGTTGCAATATTAGATAAAGCAGATTCTTTAAATGGAGCAGGTGGAGCATTATTTGAAGATGTAACATCAGCAATGTATGTAAATAAAAAACAAGTTCCAATGGTAAATTACGTATATGGAATTGGTGGAAGAGATACAACAGAAAAGCAATTAGAATCAGTATATACAGACTTAGCAGAAATAGTAAAAAATGGAGAAATTGGAGATCCATATAGATATTTAGGATTAAGAAGGGAGGAAAAGTAAGATGGCATATAATTTAAAAGAAGTAATGGCAAATAAACCTTCAAGATTTACAGAAGGACACAGAATGTGTGCAGGATGTGGTGCTCCAGTAGTATCAAGAATGATAATGAGAGCATTAAAACCAGAAGATCATGCAGTAGTAGCAAATGCAACAGGATGTATGGAAGTATCAACATTTATTTACCCATATACAGCATGGACAGATTCGTTTATACATACAGCATTTGAATGTGCAGGCGCAACATGTGCGGGTGCAGAAGCTGCATATAAGTCAATGAAAAAACAAGGAAAATTACCACAAGATAAAGATACAAAATTTATTGCATTTGGTGGGGATGGAGGAACTTATGATATAGGTTTACAAAGTTTATCTGGAGCAATGGAAAGAGGTCATGACATGGTATATGTATGTTATGACAATGGTGCATATATGAACACAGGAATCCAACGTTCATCAGCAACACCTAAATTTGCAGATACAACAACATCACCAGCAGGAAAAGTTATTCCAGGAAAAATGCAAGAAAGAAAAGACTTGGCAAAAATTATGGTAGGACATCATATACCATATGTTGCACAAACACTTGCAATGACAAACTTTAAAGATTTATATGAAAAATCTGAAAAAGCATTATATACAGAAGGACCTGCATTTTTAAATGTTATGGCACCATGCCCAAGAGGTTGGGGATATCCAACAGAAGATTTAATGAAAATTAACAAATTAGCAGCTGATACATGTTATTGGCCATTATATGAAGTAGTTAATGGAAAATATAAAATAACATATAAACCAGCTAAGAAACTTCCAATAGAAGAATTCTTACGTCCACAAAAACGTTTTAAACACATGTTTAAACCTGGTAATGAATGGATGATTCAAGAGTTCCAAAGAGTTGTTGATGAAAGATGGCAAGAACTTCTTGATTTGGAAGAGATTACTAATAGAGAATAAATTGTCAAAATTATTAAAAAAGATGCACTATTTTTGCATAGTGTATCTTTTTTTCTTAGCAAAAATGTAGTATAATAAACAAAGAATTTTAGAAAGAGAGTGAGCAAAAATGAAACTAAACATAGTAATGGTAGAACCAGAAATACCACAAAACACAGGAAACATAGCAAGAACATGTGCAATAACAGGAGCAAAGTTACATTTAGTACATCCATTAGGATTCCAAATAGACGAAAAAACATTAAAAAGAGCAGGGTTAGACTATTGGGACAAACTAGATATAGAAGAACATGATTCATTAGAAAAATTTTTAGAAAAATATAAACCAGAAGAAAACAACATGTTTTTTGCAACAACAAAAGGCAAAACACAATACACAGATATAGACTATTCAAAAATGGATGAAGTATTTGTATTATATGGAAAAGAAACAAAAGGACTACCAGAATGGCTTTTAGAAAAATATTTGGACAAAAAAACAATAAGAATTCCGATGTTACCAACATTAAGATCACTTAATTTATCAAATTCAGTTGCAATTATTACATATGAAATATTAAGACAACACAATTTTGAGGATTTACAAGGAATAAGTAATTACTTCGAAAAATAAAAGTTGGGCAAAGAGATATTTTTAGGAGGAAGAAATCAATAGTGGAAGAAATCGAAGGAGTATTAGCAGAAATAATATACCAAAATGAAGTCAATAGCTATGTAGTTGGAGTATTTGAAACAGAAGAAGAGCAGTTTACAGTAGTAGGATATTTGCCTTTTGTAAAAAAAGGAGATACGTTAAAAATTGTTGGAAAGTTTGTAGAACATAAAGACTATGGTGAGCAATTCAAAATAGAAACATTTGAAAAGTTAATGCCAAAAACATTAGGAGCATTAGAAAACTATTTAGCAAATGGAAATATAAAAGGAGTAGGACCAGCAACAGCATCAAAAATTGTAAATAAGTTTGGAGAAGATACGATACATGTTTTAAAATATGAACCACAAAAACTAGCCCAAATAAAAGGGATAACAAAAACAAAAGCAGTGGAGATTTCTGAAAGCTTTATAGAAAATTGGGAGGTTTGGCAAATCGTTGGATTCCTAGAAAGATTTGGAATGGGAGCAGAGAGTGCCAAGAAAGTATATGATTTATTAGGAATAAATGCTATTGCAGAAATTGAGGCTAATCCATATATATTAATTGATATATCAAGAGGTGTAGATTTTAAACAAATTGATCAAATGGCAATTGAATTAGGTGTAGAAAAAGAAAATCAAAAAAGAGTTAAAAGTGGTATAAAATATGCACTTATAAAAATTACATATAATGGACATTGTTGTACATTAAAAGAAAATTTGATTGAATATGTAAAAAATCTTTTAAATGTAAGCGAAGCTGTTATAGAAGATGGAATAATAAATTTAAAAGTAAATAACGAAATAATTGTAGAAGACAGAGACGGCGAAGAGTGGATATATTTATATTCATTTTACAATGCAGAAAAGCAAATAGCACAAAATATTTTAGGATTAGAGAGATATAAAAATGTAAAGAAAGTGGCAAACATAGAAAAAGAGCTAAAATTAGTAGAAGATAGAACAGATATATTACTATCGGAAAAACAAAAAGAAGCAATAAGAGCAATAAATGATAATAATGTAACAATAATAACAGGTGGACCAGGAACAGGAAAAACAACTATAATTAAAAGCATAATAGAAATCTATAAACAGAAAAAATATAAAATAGTGTTATGCGCTCCAACAGGTAGAGCTGCCAAAAGGATGACAGAAACAACTGGAGAAGAAGCAAGTACATTACACAGATTATTAGAAATTGGAAAAGTAGATGAAGAATCATTATTTAAAAAAGATAATGAATATCAAGGAGCTCCAATAGATGGAGATATAATAATAGTTGATGAGGTATCAATGGTTGATATGTTTATTATGAGCTATTTGCTGGACTGTATATATAAAGGAACAAAACTAATATTAGTAGGGGACTGTGATCAGCTACCATCAGTAGGACCAGGATGTGTATTAAAAGATTTAATATCATCAGAAAAAATAACAACAGTACATCTTGATAAAATATTCAGACAAGCTGCTAAAAGTAAAATAATAGTTAATGCACATAGAGTTAATAGTGGTAAAAAGTTTATAAGCAAAGAAGACAAAGAGATGGAAGAAGACTCTAAACAAGATTTTTTCTTTATAAAAGAAAATAATCAAGAAAAAGTATTAAAACAAGTATTATCATTATGTAATGGAAGATTAAAGAAATTTGGTGATTATGATTTTTTTGAAAGCATTCAAGTTTTAAGTCCAACCAAAAAAGGCATGCTTGGAACAAAAGAAATGAACAAAGCGTTACAAGAAGAGCTAAATCCACATAGAGAAGGCGAAGCGGAAAAAAATAGTATGGGAGCAATATTTAGAATTGGTGACAGGGTAATGCAAATCAAAAATAATTATGACATCTACTGGGAAAAGAAAGAAAATAGTGAAGTAGAAGTTGGAAATGGAGTATTCAATGGAGAAACAGGAACAATTTTAAATATAAATGAAAAAGAAAAAAATATATGTGTTAAATTTGATGATGAGAAATTGGTTTGGTATGAATTTAATGATTTAGAACAATTAGAACACAGTTATTGTATTACAATACATAAAGCACAAGGCAGTGAATTTGATGTTGTAATAATGATTGTGCCACAAGCTGCACCAATGCTTCTTACAAGAAATTTATTATACACAGGTTTAACTCGTGCCAAGAAGCTACTTATTGTTATTGGTAATGAAAGAGTTGTTGATTATATGATTAATAATGTTGATAGCAAAAAAAGAAATACCGGACTTGAATATAAGTTAAAAAAATCTTGACATTTTTTTGTGTGTATTGTAAGATAAAAATGGAGGACAAAAGATTATGAATAAAAAAGAACAAACAGGTATATTTGTAAGAATAACAAAAGGAAAAGCTGACAAAAGATTAAATAAAGAAGTTAAAGAATTTATAAAAAAGAAACAAAAAGAATATGGTGGAGAATTATCAAAGGAAGAAAAGAAGGAATTAAGACATCAATATATTAGTGGACATAGAAGAAAAATAATAAAAGAAGAAGCAAAAAAAGCTAAAATTAAAGTTGCTGCATTAGGTATGGCTAGTATGCTTGGAATAGTAGGCGTAGGAGGATATACTTTGGGCGTACATAATAGTAAAATTTTAGGAATAACTGATGGAAAAGAAAAAATTGAAGTAAATATGGATGAAGTTGAAAAGAATGTTGAAATACAAAATCTTGTTAATGAAGAGGGAAAAAC
This sequence comes from uncultured Clostridia bacterium, assembly GCA_934149155.1. Classification (GTDB taxonomy): domain Bacteria; phylum Bacillota; class Clostridia; order TANB77; family CAG-508; genus CAG-269. The sequence continues at coordinate 12,515 of CAKPDZ010000020.1, forward strand.
AAGTAAACATGATATATTTGTACAAGGTTTAAAAGATCAAGCATTTAAAGAGGAAATAAAACGTAATGAAGAAATTGCAAAAGAAACAGAAAAAGAAATAAATGAATTAACAACTTCAGATAAAATTCAAGAATATGTTAAAGAATTATATGTTAACGAATACAATTCTCAAAATGAACAACAAATAAATAAGAAAAATGTTAAGCTATATAAAAATACAGAAAATAAAGTTTTTTATACAGATAAAGCACAAAATGGAGATGAAATATTAAGATGTTGTTCAGAAAAAGAGGCACAAGAAATGGGAATAGCAATAAGAGACAAAAAAGCTGAAATATCAGTAGAAATAGGAGATGAACAAGGAGTACAAAGTAGAGAAAGAGTTGGTTTTAATGACGGAAAGTGCATGACTGTTTATGAACCGAATGAAGAGGTTGCTGCTAATGAACATACAATATTATGTGATTTAGGAAAAATTGTATTGTATGGAATAGATACTGCAACTTCAATGGATCAAAAGGATACATCAATACAAAATAAATCGAATTATAAAGAAAAATTTATAAAAGCTGTTACCGAATATAAACAGACAAAAGCCCAAAATACACAAAACAATAATGTTCAAACTCAAAAGAATGATGATGAACTTGAAATAAGTGATTAATGTATAAAACACCACTTTTTGCAAACAATATGTTTAAAACATAAAATTTGCAAGGAGTGGATTTTTTTGAAAAAATATCAAAAATTAGACATAGAAGGAGCAATACTAGACGAAGAGCAACTAAAAAAACACATGGAAAAAATAGCAATACAACATACATTAAAATCAAAATCGGATAAAAACACATATCCAATACCACAAATGTTAACAAATTATGGATTAATAAAAAGTACGTATAATCTATTAAATGAACATATAAAATTAGGAATAAACATACATCCAGCTGGAGAATGGATATTAGATAACTTTTATATAGTCGAAGAATCTGTAAGACAGATAGAAAAAGAAATAACATTGAAAAAATATACAAATTTTGTAGGAATTCAAAATGGCAAATATACAGGATTTGCAAGAATATATGTATTAGCAACAGAAATAGTAGCATATACAGATAATAGAATAAATGGAGAAAACTTAGAAAAATATTTACAAGCATATCAAACCAAAAAAACTTTAAATATGGAAGAAATATGGAATATAGGAGTATTTTTACAAATTGCAATAATACAAAACATTTCAGATATATGTGAAAAAATATATAGTAGCCAAATTCAAAAATATAAAGTAAAAAGTATAATAGAAAGACTAGTAGAAAAGAAAGACAAAAGTGAATTAAAATATAATCAATTTTCTGGAATGAGGCTAAAAGGTAATGAAGTAAGAAATATGAAATATCCATTTATAGAATACATGTCATATTCATTAAAAAAATATGGAAAAAAAGCATATGGATATCTAAATATTTTAGAAGAAGAGGTAGAGAAACTAGGAATAACAGTATCTGACGCAATACAAAAAGAACATTTCGCAACAGCTATAAGAAAAATAACCATGGGAAATTGTATAACAAGTATAAAAACTATTCAAAGAATAAATTTTTTAGATATATTTGAAAAAATCAATGGAGTAGAAGGGATTTTAAGTAATGATCCAGCAGACGTATATGACAAAATGGAATATAAAACAAAAGAATATTATAGAAATACAATAAAAGAAATAGCACAAAAAACGAAAATGTCTGAAATATATATAGCCAGAAAAACAATAGAATTGTGTAATAATGCAGAAAGAGGAAGTAAACAGAGCCATATAGGATATTATTTAATCGATGATGGAAGAAGCGAATTATATAATAAATTACAATATAAAGAAAAAATATTAAAAACACAAACAAAATCAAAAATTTATATCATAACATTTTTTATATTAACATTAGGATTATCAATTATATTAGCAGGAGTAAACGAAAAAAATCTAACTAAATTTATATTAACAACAATATTTTTAATCATACCAATATCAGAATTTATAAATCAAACAATCCAATATATATTAGGAAAAATAGTAAAACCAAAAATAATACCAAAGATGGAATTAGCAAATGGAATAACAAAAGAAAATGCAACATTTGTAGTAATACCAACAATTATTAAAACAAAAGAAAAAGTGCAAGAGTTATTCAACAAAATGGAAGTATTTTATTTAGCTAATAAAAGCCAAAATTTGTATTTTGCATTATTAGGAGACTGTTCTGAAAGTACTACAAAAGATGAAAAATTTGATAAAGAAGTAATAGAAGAAGGGCTAAGACAAGTAGCAATTTTAAACGAAAAATATTCACAAAATGGATTTCCAATATTCCATTTTATTTATAGAGAAAGACAATACAATAAAAAAGAAGATAAATATTTAGGTTGGGAGAGGAAAAGGGGATTACTTACACAATTTAATGAATATATCTTAAAAAATGAAAAAAATAAATTTAAAATAAATACAATAAATCAACAAGAATTACCACAAATAAAATATGTAATAACATTAGATGCTGATACAGACTTGGTTTTAAATACTGCATTTGAACTAGTTGGAGCTATGTCACATATATTAAACAGACCAGAAATTCAGAACGGGATAGTAGCAAAAGGGCATGCATTAATACAACCACGAGTAGGAATAAACTTAAATGTTAGTCATACGAATTTATTTACCAAAATCTTTGCAGGAGCAGGAGGAATAGATAATTATACAAATGCAATATCAGATGTATATCAAGATAACTTTCAAGAAGGGATTTTTACAGGAAAAGGAATATATGATGTTGAAGTATTTTCAAAAGTGCTAAAACAAGAAATTCCAGAAAATACAGTACTTAGCCATGATTTGTTAGAAGGAAGTTATTTAAGGTGTGGACTAGCGTCAGATATAATGCTAATGGATGGATATCCAACAAAATATGCGAGTTTTATGAATAGATTATCAAGATGGACAAGAGGAGATTGGCAAATTACAAGATGGCTAAAAAGTAAATTAAATACACTTTCAAAATTCAAAATATTTGATAATTTAAGAAGAAGTTTATTTGAAATAGCAATAATAGTTCTACTAGTCTGGGGAATATGTACAAAGAGCCAATCGCTGGTATTAACTTCACTTGGAATAGTTATATATCCATTTGTATTAGAGATTTTAACATTAGCATTTTCAAGAAAAGAAGGAGAGAAAAAGCAAAAAACATTTACACCACATATTGCAGGTGTAAAAGGTGCAATATATAGGGCAATTTTAACAGTAGGTTGTGTACCGTATAAGGCATATGTAGAATTAAAAGCAATCTGTAAAACAATATATAGAGTAAATATTTCTCATAAACATTTGCTAGAATGGATGACTTCAGAAGATGCAGAAAAACAATCTAAAACTACATTTGAAAATTATTATAAAATGATGGCTATAAATGTAATATTCGGAATATTAGCAATTTTACTAGGTTTTGAAAGAAAGTTATTAACAATTATTGGAATTTTGTGGATAACTATTCCTTATATCATGTATAAAATAAGCAAAGTACCTGAAAATAACAAGAAAAAAATAGCGAAAGAAGATGAAATATATCTAAAAGAAATTGCACAAAGAACTTGGCAATTTTTTAAAGACTATTTAACAGCAGAAAACAATTATATGATTCCAGATAATTATCAAGAAGACAGAAAACAACTTGTAGTACCAAGAACATCATCAACAAATATAGGACTTTCAATGTTAGCAATAATATCAAGTTATGACTTAGGATTTGAAGGGTTAGAATCAAGTATAGATAGGCTAAAAAATCTAATAAATGTTGTATATGATTTACCAAAATGGAATGGACATTTATACAATTGGTACAATATAAAAACGATGAAACCTTTAATACCAAGATATATTTCAACAGTAGATAGTGGAAATTTAGTTGGGTATATGTATACAACAAGAGCTTTTTTAGAGGAACTAGACAAAACAGACGAAATAGAGGATATGATAAATAAACTAACTGAAATGATAGAAAATACAGATTTTAAAGTATTATATAATGAAGAGCAGAGATTATTTTCAATAGGATTTAATATAGAAGAAAACAAATTGACAGATTCATATTATGATTTATTAGCATCAGAAGCAAGACAAGCAAGTTTAGTAGCAATAGCTAAAAATGATGTACCATCAAAACATTGGAATAATTTGAGCAGAACTTTAACAGTATTAAGAAAATACAAAGGACTTATATCATGGTCTGGAACAGCATTTGAATATTTAATGCCAAATATCAATATACCAAGATATGAAGGAAGTTTATTAGATGAATCTTGCAGATTTGCAATAATGAATCAAATTGAATATAGCCAAAAGCTAGGAATACCTTGGGGAATATCAGAAGCGGCATTTAATTTAAAAGACTTGCATTCAAATTATCAATATAAAGCATTTGGAATACCATGGTTAGGTCTAAAAAGAGGATTAGCAGATGAAATGGTAAGTGCAACTTATGGAAGTGTATTAGCAATAACAGATATGCCAACAGCAGTAATAAGAAATTTAAAACAATTAGAAAAACAAGGAATGTATGATAAATATGGATTTTATGAATCAATAGATTACACACCAGAAAGACTTACAAAAGGTCAAAAATCAATACCTGTAAAAACATATATGGCACATCATCAGGCACTGATATTATTATCTATAAACAATCTATTTAATAATCAAATCTTTCAAAAAAGATTCATGAAAAATCCAGAAATAGAAGCAGTAAGTATTTTATTGCAAGAAAGAATGCCAGAAACATTTATAATAACAAAAGAATCAAAAGAAAAACCAGAAAAAATTAGATATCAAGATTACGAAAATTATACAGTAAGAGAATATAACAAAATAGATGAGAGAGTAATAAGAGGAAATGTAATAGGAAATGAAAAATATGTGGTAGCAATGAACCAGCTGGGATGTGGAGTAAGCAAATTTGAAGAAAACTATATAAATAGATTTAAAAGGACAGATGATTATAAGCAAGGGATATTTTTCTATATAAAAGATATAAAATCAAATGAAATTTGGTCTGCAACAGATGATAAAAATTGTGAGCAATTTACAGTTCAATTTATGCCAGACAGAAATCAATTTGAAAAAACGGAAGAAGAAATAAAAACAAAATTTAAAGTTACTGTTGATGCAAATGAACCTGTTGAAATACGAAGACTTGAAATTCAAAATAAAACACAAGAAGAAAAAATATTAGAAGTAACATCATATTTTGAGCCAGTACTTTCAAGAAAAGAACAGGATTATGCACATCAAGCATTTAACAATCTATTTTTAGTGTATGGATATAATCAAGAAAATGATTACCTGACAGTAAAAAGAAAGAAAAGAGAAAGTCATCAAAAGGAATTATATTTGATTGCCAAAATGCAGACAAACAGTGAGAAAATAGGAGAAACAGAATATGAGATAGATAGGGCAAAATTTGCAGGAAGAAATAATTTCGGAATACCAAAAGCTGTTCAAAATTCTACGCCATTGTCTAAAAAAATAGGACTTACTACAGAAGGGATAGTTGCACTAAAAAATACAATCAAAATTCAACCAGAGCAGAAAGTGTATGTTGATTTAATATTATCTGTTGAGTATGAAGAACAGCTAGCAATTCAAAATATAGAAAAATACAAAGTGATGGAAAATGTAGGCAGAGAATTTGAAATTGTAAAAGCTAAAACAGAAGCGGAATCAAGATATCTCGAAATTAAAGGAAAAGATATGGATATATATCAAACAATATTATCATATATCTTGTTTGACAATCCATTAAAAAATAATGCTAAATTAGCATATAAAACGTATGAACAAAAAGACTTATGGAAATATGGTATTTCTGGTGATTTACCTATAATTACAGTTACAATTAAATATATAAATGATATTTATGTAGTTAAACAAATTATAAAAGCATATGAATTTTTTAGAACTAAAAATGTGCAAGTTGAGCTGGTAATAATAGATGAAGAAAACTACAGTTACGAAAACTATATAAAAGATGAAATTGAAGGAGTTATTTTAAATAGCCATTTAGCATATATGAAAAATATTTATGGTGGAATTTTTTTGCTTTCTAAAAGTGAAATGGATGTACAAGATGTAAATTTAATAAAGTTTGTATCAAGTTTAGTAATAGACAGTCATTTAGGGAATTTACGAAACATTATAAAAGACATGGAAGAGGATGTACTAGACGAATATAGAGTTGTTGAAAATACAAAAGAAATAACCACAGAAGAAGATAATACAAAAGATATAGATATTTTAAATAATATGAATGAACCTAAATATTATAATGAATATGGAGCCTTTACAGAAGACGGAAAAGAATATGTTATAAGAGTAAATAAAGAAAATAAATTGCCAACAACTTGGAGTCATGTAATTGCAAATGAAAAATTCGGTAGTGTGGTAACAGAAAGTGGTGGAGGATATACTTGGTACAAAAATAGTAGATTAAATAGAATCACAAGTTGGCAAAATAGTGCATGTAGTAATATTCCATCAGAAATAATTTATTTAAAAGATGAAGAAAATGGACGTATATGGACACCAACTGCAATGCCTATGCCAGATGACAAGAATTATAATGCAGTATTTGGATTTGGATATGCTAAATATATTCATTCAAGTGATGAAATTACGCAAGAATTAGAAGTATTTGTACCACAAGAAGAAAGCTGTAAAATCAATATTTTAACATTAAAAAATAATGCACCTAAAAAGAAAAAATTAAAAATTTTATACTATGTTAAACCAGTAATAGGAGAAGATGAAATAAAGTCAGATACTTATATAAGACTTAAATATGAAGAAAATTCAAATATGATAATAGCCAAAAATCTTTATAATGTTGATGAGTTTAATGACACAATATATGTTTCTAGTAGTGAGAAAATCAAGTCATTTACAGGAAATAAGAAAACTTTTGGAGTTAACAAAGTTAGACTTGATAATGATAGCGGAATAGGCAAAAAATCTTGTATTGCGATAGAATTAGAAGTGGAAATAGAAAGTTTTTCTGATAAAAAAATATCTATAGTTTTAGGTGCAGAAGAAAATTTAGTTTCAGCTAAAGATATAGCATATAAATATTCAAAAGTTCAGAATTGTAATATGGAACTTGGAAAAGTAAAAAATAAATGGAATGATTTATTAGGAAGGTTACAAGTAAAAACACCATATGAATCTTTAAATATAATGCTTAATGGTTGGATAATGTATCAAACCATAAGTAGTAGATTACTTGCTAAAAGTGGATTTTATCAATCAGGAGGGGCATATGGATTTAGAGACCAATTGCAAGATGCATATGGTACAAAATTTTTAGATACTAATATTTTATATAATCAAATAATCAAACAAAGTAAACATCAATTTATAGAAGGAGATGTTGAACATTGGTGGCATGAGGAAAATAATAGAGGTATAAGAACTAAGTTTTCTGATGATTTATTGTGGCTTCCATATATGGTTATAAAATATATTAGACACACTGGAGATTATGAGATTTTAAATGTTGTTACACCATATTTGCAAGGTGCAAAGTTAAGTGAAAATGAAAAAGAAAAATATGAACAATATTTGTCATCAAATATTGAAGGAAGTATTTATGAACATTGCAAAAAGGCAATTGATAGAGCTTGTGGCAGTAGTGATAATTATTGGAGTTTTGGAGAACATGGATTGCCTAAAATAGGAATAGGTGATTGGAATGATGGATTTAGTAATATAGGACCAGAAGGTAAAGGAGAAAGTGTATGGCTAGGATTTTTCTTATATGAAATTTTGAATCAATTCATTTCAATTGCAGAATATATGAATGATTTAGAGGTTGTTGAGCAATACAAACAAATAGCGAAAAAGTTGCAAGTAAACTTAAATACAAATGCATGGAATGGTAGATGGTTTAAAAGAGCTTTTGCTGATAATGGTGACGTCTATGGAAGTATGGAAAATGAAGAATGTAGAATTGACAGTATTGCTCAAAGTTGGTCTGTAATTTCTGGTGCAGGTGATGAAGAAAAACAAAAGCAGGCAATGGAAAGTTTAGAAAATCATTTGGTTGATGTTGAAAGTGGAATTATTAAATTATTAGATCCTCCTTTTGAAAAGGGCAAGCTTGAGCCTGGATATATTAAAGCTTATGTTCCAGGTGTTAGAGAAAATGGGGGACAATACACACACTCTGCCATTTGGGCAATTATTGCAGAAGCAATGCTTGGAAAAGGAGATAAAGCAGTAGAATTATATAAAATGATAACACCAATAGAACATGCAAAAACAAAAGAATCAGCAAACAAATATAAAGTTGAACCATATGTACTTGCAGCAGACGTGTATGGTGCACAAAATTTAGCAGGTTCAGGAGGTTGGACATGGTATACAGGTTCAAGCAGTTGGTATTATTTAGCTGGTGTTCAATATATTTTAGGACTTAATATTTATCATAATACTATGAGTTTTAATCCTTGTATTCCTAAATTTTGGGATGAATATGAGATTAAATATAAATTTGGAAATAGTATTTATAATATTGTTGTTAAAAATCCAGATGAAAAAAATATAGGTGTTTCTAAAGTGATGATTGATGGTGTTGAACATGAAAATAAAATTGTTCTTGATGGTAGTGGGAGAGTATTTAATATAGAAATAGTTATGTAAAACTTGATTTTGATGGCAAAATAAGGTATAATTATTATGTTAATAACTTATATTTTATTAAACCGTTATAAAATACTTAAGGAGGAATAAGCAATGATGAAACGGTATGAAAAATTTGTATTTGAAGCTGAAAAGGGGGTAAATTTTACAACTACAGATGGATTAAATGGAGAATTAATTGTAAGAGCTTTTAATATGTTTTTAGAAATAGATTCTACCAAAATAGTTATAGCTGAATCTTATTCTAAAAATTATGTTGATCCGCCTGTACCTAATGGATATAGACATGTAAAAGGAAACTGGAAGACTGGTTTTATGATTGAAAGAAAATCTGATAAAAGCCAATTTGTATGGATTCCTGTGGGATATCTTGATCTTGACGGAACATTGGATGGAAGAAATTTTTCGGAAAAATTTGGTAGGAGAAATTATGAAAGAGAAATTTTTTCTGAAAAAGAATTTAATGAAGAATTCAATGGTGAGTTGTTTGATCAATTGAAAAGCGTAAAAAAATACGGAGGCTTTTATATTTCTTGTTATGATATTTTTTGTGATAAGAATAATAAACCATATTCTCTACCAGGAATGAATCCAATTGTGGACATTGATTTTTTCGCTGCAAAAAAACTTGCGAGAAGTCTTGAAGATACTGAAACCGTAAAAAGTCATTTAATGTATGGAGCTGAATATGATACTGTGTTAGCATGGATTTTAAAATCAAAAGCAAAAACTTTTGAAGAAGTTACAGTTGATTCTTCAAGCTGGGGAAACTATGAATTTGATAGAAAGAGCAATAAAATAGTACTCACAACAGCAAGCAGTGAAGAAACTTGTGTTAATAATATTTATGATTTTGCAGGAAATATAGAAGAATGGACACAAGAAAAGAAAGGTACATCTGATAGGGTAACACGTGGAAGCGGAAACTTCATAAATAATGATAACAAATATAGTGTTTCATATAGAAATCATTACAATCCACATATGTATTATAGGGGTGTTGGATTTCGAGTTTCTCTTTGGATAGCTTAAATACAATTACAAAAAAGTTCTGAAATTTCAGAGCTTTTTTTGTGTAATCAGATATAATGTGAAAATTGAATAAAAAAAGTATTAAATGTAAATAATTACAACGAATAAACTTCTTTCTTATATTAAAATAATGTATGGAAGGAGGAAAAAGGGAGGTAATGAATATTTTAGAAATAATAAAGAGGAAAAAGGCTAATATAACACTTTCTTTTAATGATGTTGTAGAAGAATGGCTTGAATACAAGAAAAGAACAATAAAAAAATCATCATATTCTAATTATGAATATATGATTAACAAATATTTAAGACCATATTTGCAAGATAAAAAAATAATGGAATTAGAAAAATATGATTTCAATGAATTGATCAATGAATTAAATCTAGAATTATCACCAAAAACTGTAAGGGACATTATATGTATTTTAAAATCAATATTAAATTATGTGGAAGATGAATATGGAGGGAAGATAAAAAATAAAAAAATAATAGCACCAAAGTTAGATGTAGAAAATATAACAGTGTTTAGCAAAACAGAAAAACGAAAAATAGAGGACCTTTGTATAAATGATAATAATTTAAAAGAACTGGGTATTTTAATATGTATGAATACTGGACTTAGAATTGGAGAAATATGTGCTTTAAGATGGAAAGATATAAATTTAGAAAAGAGAATTATTTATATTCAATCTACATTAGAAAGAATTTATGATGAGAATTTGAAAAAAACACGAATAATAATAGATAAGCCTAAAACCAGAAATTCTGTAAGGCAAATTCCAATTTCTAATAAATTATATAATGTTTTAAAGCCATTGAAAAGAAAATATAAGGATGAAGATTTCTTTTTGACAGGTAAATCTGAAAAATATGTAGAACCTAGAAGCTACCAATATATTTATAAAAAAGTATTAAAGAAATGTAAAATTCAATCACATAAATTTCATTGTTTGCGCCATTCATTTGCAAGTGAGTGTATAAATGTTGGAATGGACATAAAAACACTAAGTGAAATTCTAGGACATGCAAATGTGAACATTACTTTAAATATTTATGTCCATTCTTCTTACCAAACTAAGAAAAAATATTTAGAAAAAATCTAAATTTTTTCTTTAAGTTATATACTTAAAGA
>CAKPDZ010000021.1 GCA_934149155.1 uncultured Clostridia bacterium
TTTTCCAATTTTTCATCAATATCATCAATAAAATCCAAATAATATCCATTTTTTTCATCACCTTTTATCTCAACAAGCCCGGCAACATCATCTATTTCTAACGATTCATACATTAATTCCGGATTATTTTCTGCTGTAAATATTTCTACTGCCAAATCTATAAGTCCATATAATATTGTTGACAAAGAACTAATAATAAGAATTGGAAGTAGCAAATGTGGCAATGCAGCCCCAATTATTGCAAAGCCTGCTTTTTTAACAGTTTTTTTCGCAACATCTTTCGCTTCTTTTTTAGCTTTATTTTTTAAATTATTTATTATTCCCAAATAGTTCACCTCTTTTAGCAATTTTTTATTCTAAACATCAGCTTCAAAATTTTCACCCTGAATTTGTGTATTATTAGTATAATCATCATATATAACTATATCTGAAAAATTAATACTCTTTATTTCTAAATTCAATCTATAAGCATCGTTAAATTTTATTTGTATTGTCTTCTTTTCATTAGGTGAATATAAAAAATCATTCTCTTTATTCTCATATAAAAGCGCCTCAAATTTATTATTTAATTTGTCTTTTACATAGCAAGAACCTGATTTTCTTCTTGTATCTAATAATATTTTTGCATTTCTTTTATTTTGTATACTTAATGTATAAACTTCATAATCTAAATATCTATCCACATTTAAAACTTGAACTATCATATCATCATTTTCTGTTTTTTTATTAATTGTTTTCTTGCCCAAATAACTGTTTAAATTTAATTTATATTCTCCATTTTCATTACTAATTGTTACATATTCTTCAATATAATTGTCACTTGTTTTTCCTGTTGCAAGCATATTATCAAATATTTTTACTTGATATATAAATATACTTTTTGAGCTTGACCATGATTGAAAAGAAAATTGCTTATCTCCCAAAAACTTACTTTGGTAATAATTTTTTTCAAATAATTCTTCTGTTGGATAAAATAACTGCTTAGTATCATTAGCTAGCATACTATAAGCTGTATATGGATCATGTTCTATGCAATATGTAAAAAATTGATTTATAAATTTTCCTAAATCTTCACTATATTTTTTAGATACGTTTCCTCCATTTACCATAGATTTGCTTTCATTATTATAAGAAACAACATTATCTGTTGTTTCTTTCTCTTCTACTTTTTTATTTTTTAAATCAATATTTAATTTTTTTATTAGTGCAAAACCTAATATTATTGCTAATATTATTGTCCATACTTTTATTTTATTTTGATTATAGTATTTCCATAATTTATACATAATCTATCCTCTTTCTATAATTCTATCTTTTCATATTGTACTTCTGACCTAACTTTCCTAATCCTAAAGTTTCTTTATATAAGTTCCATACTTTATCTTGATTTCTTTCTCCATTAACATTTGACTTTATTGTATCTTGCATTACATTACGTTTCTTATCATCTAAAACATAATCTTTTCCATACTCTTTAGTCATATTAACAATATCTATCATATTCTCGTGAATATTTCCATCATTACTATGTTTAGTCTCCATTGTTAAACCATTTTCAATTTGTTTTTCATCTTGTATTCCTGCTACTTTATAATCAAAACCTTTTTTCATTAATTCCTTAACGTCTACATTTTTACCTGTCTTTTGATATATTCTTCCAGCCATTTCTTCATATTTTTCTTGCTCAGCTTTATTATTCATAAATTTTTGCCTTGCAACTGCATTTTGTCTTTCGGCAGACATTGCTTTAGCACGAGCAACTCCATAATGAGCTTTATCTTTTTCATATGCAAATTTTTCAGCCGAATTATTTATTGAATCTGCAAACATTTCACTTTTTTGTCCAATGGTTTCTGGTAAATTTCCAGCAGCTTTACCAATAGTACTTCCAGCAAGTGCACCTGACCCCATCAAAGCTGCTACATTTTTAAAATCTCCTGTTGCAACTCCTGCAGCTAAACCTAGCATTGCTCCTGCTCCAATTCCAGCACCTCTTGTAGCTGCTTTATATGATACTTTTCCTATTTTTTTAGCTCCTTTTATTAGCATACCTCCTGCAAATTTTGCCCCCCAATATTTATTTAGATCAATTGTTTCTGGTTGATAATTGGTTCCTTCTTCAGTTGCAGTATCTGGTCCTTGATTTCCTAAATTCTGATTAATTTCATCAACTTCTCTTTGTGCATCAGCTCTATTTTGCTCTGTTTCATTTGGGTCATTTGCCATATCTTGCCATACTTGTCTATCATCTTCCATTCTTTGTCTATCCTCTTCTTGCTGTCCTTCTGACAATGGAGGATTTTGTTGTCCTCCTTCATCATCATTTCCAAATGACTGTGCAAAATTTCTATCTTGCATTCTTATATTATTATTATCAAACTCATTATCTTCATTATCTGAAGAATTTGATGACTTCCCTGGCTTTCCTCCTGATTTTCCTTTTCCTAAAGCTTTAGCTACATTGTTTAATCCCTTCATTGCTAATGCTCCTCCTGCAAAAGAACCAAGACCGCTTGTTGTTTGAGCTCCATCTAAATTAAACATTTTCTTTATAAGTTTCTCTGCAGGTATCAAAAATCCTATTGCAACCAATCCATATATTAAGTTATTTTTAACTAAATCCATCGCAGATGAAACTAAAGCCGTATATAAAATTAAATGCACAGGTTGCAATATTAAATGCATAACATATTCTTTAAACCACATATTAAATGCTTGTGCTTTTCCATCTCCAGCTTTATCTATTGGATATGTAAGAGCAACTAACGGTGCTATCATTGTTAAAAATGCCATATATAAAAATCTTTTAAAATAAATTACAGTAAACACAACTGTATACATAACTAACACTATATATAAAGCAGAATATGCAAATGCATTATACATGCTTTTTGATTGAGCACTAAACCTTATATATCCCATAAGGTTCGTCCTAAACATTTTATCACCAGAATCAACTTTAACAATAATATCATTATTGGCTGCACTATCAAATAAATTGTTAACCTGATCTGTTATCATCAATAAGCCTGACATTATATAGTGCATAAAAAACACTAAACATAATGCTACCACCCAATTTTGTAAATTTTCCTTATATTTAGCTTTATCTCCTGCTGTTGAACTAATAACAATTCTAATTCCTAGATATACTAATACTGATAATAATCCAACTATAGCTATATTTCTAAATGAAATATACCAATTTGATATTATTTTTTGCAAGCCATTTTCCCCAGCCCCTGATTTAGCTGCATCTTCTGCTTTATCTGTATCTTCCTTTTTACCATTAGAAATAACTGCATTATAACTATTAGGATGCAAAAAATTAACATCTAATGCTGCTATATTATTTGAAAATATAGATTCTGGAGAATACATAAAATTTGGAATTTGGTAATCATCCGACCATGTAAATAGTTCAGATGTATCTATAGTTCCTTCTCCAAATTCAAAATCAATATCTTCATCGGCTAAATCCTGCTTGTTAACATATAGCCAAGAACTTGGATTGTCAAGGTTAGCATCATTCTTATCTAGCATAGCTGAAGTAAATCCATCAGCTCCTAACATAAATCTATTTAAAGTTCCCATTATAACATCAGCTATAGCATCAACCATTTGTATAAGCTGTTTTAATAAAGATCCTCCAAAAGATCCCCCTTGATCGGGTAAGTCTTCTTCATGCACAGATTCTGTTGCATACACACTATAATTAGGAAATACAGAAAAACTTACTGTTAATGCTATTAATATAATAATTACTATCTTTCGTGCTATACTATTTTTATTTGTTATAAATCTCATTCCTTCCTCCTCGAATTAAAGATTACCTGTAACCCTTCTTTTATTTACTAATTTATTCAAGTTTGTTTCTACAAACTCAAACTCTTTCTGAGTAGGAGTTATTTGTAATATAGCAGATTCAGATCCAACTTTTAATAAGCCTTCACCCTTTCCACAAGTTACTAAAAATCCTGCTTCTCCTTCACTTAACTTAAATACTTCTTTTAAATATTGTATTTCAGATTTATCTTGAGCTAAGAACAATTTTGTATCTGAAGATGTAAGTACTGCTTGTGCCTCTGGTTTTTCATAAAAATCTTGAAATCTCTGAGAAACTACTGCAAGCGATACATTTCTTTTTCTTGCACGTCTAGCCATTGTATTTAAAAAGTCTACAGCTTCCGGATATGGTAATAGCATCCATGCCTCATCTACAATTACTCTTTTTTTAGTAGCTTTACTTCTATCTTCACTATTTTTCTTAACAAATTTTTCCCATATCCATGTTAAAAGAATTTGTTGAGCAAGTGGTCTTGCAAATTTTTCCTCTAATTGAGATATATCTAAATTTATAAATGGTGCTCCTTCAAGTAATTCAAAAGTTGATTGCCCATCAAAATAAGCCATTTGACCATTATACTCTCTTATATATTGTTTCATAACTTTTAGTAAATAACTATAATGATATCTATAATCTTCATTCATATTATCTTGTGCTTTTGCTTGTATTCTTCTATACCAAGATCCTATTGTTGGCATTTTTTTCTTTTCTCTGTACAGCTTGTCTCCTCTATTAAATTTTCCTGATGATTCATATAAACTATTTGGATCATTTGTTATACCTAGTGCTGCATACTCTTCTGCAACAGATTCTGCTATAATTTGTTTTGTTAATTCATTTACTTCTTTACTTCTTGTACTACCTCTTGCCATTGTTAACAATGCTTGAGTTACGTCTTCTACTTTATTTTCTACATTAAGTACTAACCTTTCTTTTCCCGTTATCTCATCTTTTGCATTTTCTGTTTCTATATCAAATAAGTTAATAACTGTTTTAGATGTCGGACTAAGTACTACATTTATTCCACCTAATGATTCGGCTACAATTTCATATTCACCTTCTGCATCTAAAGCTAAACTTTCAATTCCCATTAATAGTGATGATCTACTTATCAATGTTTTCATTGTTACTGATTTACCAGCACCTGATTTAGCAAATATAACCATATTATAATTTGTAAGTGAATTATGAAAATTGTCAAACAAGATTGGTGCCCCTGTTTGCTTATTAAATCCTAGGGGTATTCCAGTTTCATGTCCAACTTCTGATGTTACAAATGGAAATACTGTTGACATTGAACGTCTATCAAATGTATGTTGTTTTTTTATTTTATTATCCATTAATGGTAAATTTGACTTAAATGCATCTTCTTGCATAGCCCATGCTGTTTTAACTCCTACTAAAGATTTTGACATATCAGTAGCTAACAATTTTGTAAGTCTATCTAAATCGGCTAAGTTATATGTAAATATTGTTGAGACTATTGATGCTTCATATAGTTTATTAAATCCTGCAGCAATTTCATCTCTTAATTGTTCTGCTTCAAATCTTTTTTGTGTCAAATTACTTTCTCTATTAATATTACCTCTATCTGATGCAACAATCCTTTCTGTTTCAAGTTCATTTATAACTTTATTTAATTCGCTTTGTGATCTTGCCTCTTGTATAGGATTTATATATATTGATGTATTTATATCTCCAAAAAAATACATATCTCTAAATAATTCTGGAAATGTACACATTCTTGGTAATGTAGATACAAAAAAACTTCTTGCATATTTTTTTACATTTGAAATAATTTCCAAATGGTCTATATTACTTGCATCTATTCCTGATGGAGCTATCAACTCTTTTATCGTTTGTCTTTTTAATATTTGAGATTCTTCACTATGCTGTAGCTTTTTTTCTTCCTCTTGTTGTTTTTTTCTTGCCATCTGCATTTCCTCCTTCTTTTGTATTATTTTTCTCTATTTTTCCAATTGCTTTATCTTTAACCTCTTTGCCTATATATGGTTCATTTTCTTCTATTATTATCTTGGCCATCTTTGAAATTAAATCATCCATACTATATTCTTTTTCTTCTATTTGTTTTTCCAATTCCGTTTTAGCTTCTTCTACTTTTTCATTAGCTAATTGCATTGCTTTTTCTTCTATCATTTTGTCTAATTCTTTCATTTTTTTATTTAAAACATTTGGTGCTGTTGAATACATTTCATCATATCCTGCTTTTAAAGCTTTATCTAGTCCAAATGTTTCTGCTTCATCTCTATTATAAGCCATATATAGCAATTCGACTAATTCTGTTGATCTTAATATTTTTCCTCTAACACCACATATTGAAATTGAATTTATTAATGATTGAGCTCTTGTATATAATTCCGAAAACGCCATTCCCTCAATTTCTCTTTTATCTAAATTCTCTCCTTCAACTTCAGCAGCAAGATATGGTAATATAATATAATATTGTTTATTTAATATATTTTTATTTAAACTCATTCTTTCAGTATCTTGTAAAATTGATTTTCCATATTCATACAAATTGGCCTGTTTAGTAACCTCATAAAAAGCTTTCTTTAACTGTTCTTCCGAATATTCTCCAGATTCCCTCATTTGAGAATATCTCATTTGCATATTTCTTAATTTGGTTTCTACTTCTTTTACTTTTTCTCTATATCCTGTTAAACTTGATTCAAGATTTATTGATCTTGTCTGAATATATATTTGTATTGGATATCTTAAAGTATTTAAAAATTGAACGAATCCTTCTTCAACACCAGTTTTTTCTACACCAGACATTAAATCATAATTTATTCCTTGACATTCAACTACCATCAGATATCTATCCCCATTTTTTTGAATAATCATATTATCTCTTACTGTATCAAATTCCATAAAATTAAATATAGATTGTTTATTTTGTTTTGGAGAGTTTTTTCTTGTATCACTTTTTTCGTTATTTTCACCATCTTTTTTCATTTTCTCTTGAAAAAATACGTACACCAAAAAACCTATCATACAAAATACTGCTATAACTATTGGAATTAAAATATATGTAAGCGTTTTTATTAATTGAGCTGTTGATCCACTATTCATTTAAATTTTCCTCCTTTGTATATACATATAATTTTTTATTATTTTTTTTGAACTTTATATACCTTATTATTACGTCGTCTAAGTTTTCTCCTCCTGCTTTTCTAGCTAGTTCAAAGCCGTTTGTTTCTGGTATTTTAAACATTCCTATTATATAT
Organism: uncultured Clostridia bacterium; assembly: GCA_934149155.1. GTDB lineage: Bacteria > Bacillota > Clostridia > TANB77 > CAG-508 > CAG-269. The sequence continues at coordinate 7,096 of CAKPDZ010000021.1, forward strand.
CCTATTAAAGCAAACACTAATGTTATTATAAATCCAACCATTGATAAATTCATAAATTTGAATATTACATAAAATATTAATCCGAAAGCTCCTCCAAAACACGTAGTTATCAATGATTTCGTTGAGAATATAAATAAGATTCTTCCCTCTCCTTTTACATTTCTTGGTAAGTTATATGTTCCCATGTTTTCCTCCTTTGTTTTTTCTACAATTATCTTATTTTATTATAGCAAAAAAAATCGATAAATGGAAGTATTTATCGATTTTTTTTCAATTTTTTTCATACTATTTAAGCTTTTAAACTTGTTGCAAATTGGTATACAACATTTGCTATTGTAGATGCTGCAAATATTAGAATTGCACCAACTAAATATGGTATCATTGTCTTTTTATATTCAGCTTTTTCTTCTGCACTACCCATCATATATTTTATACCTAATACAATCAATATTATTACTGCAACTACAACTCCTACAGTTTGTAGAACACCCATTAATTTTCCACCTAGGTCTTTTACTTGGTCAACTCCTGCTCCCTCTTGCGCGGTTATATCTAATGGTGATGTATCTCCATATACTATTGAAGCTCCCATAGATAAAATTAATACTATTGTAGCAATTGTTGTTAATATTTTCATTGTTTTTGTGCTCATTTTATTCTCCTCCTTTTTTCGATTATTTATTATAATCTGGTTCTTCCAGAATGTAAATAACTAAATTTAAATATAGTTTTCTTCTTTAATTATAAGCCATATACATTTTTTTTGCAAGTTTTTTACAAAAATTTTGTCACTTTTTAGTGATTTTTTGTAAATTAATCTCAAAAAAACACTAGATTTCAATAATAATCTAGCGTTTTTTATGGCGGAGATGAGAGGGTTCGAACCTCCGCGCCGTGTTACCGACCTAACTGTTTAGCAAACAGTCCCCTTCACCACTTGGGTACATCTCCAAATATTGGTTGTCAAACAATTAATAGTGAAAAACATATCATTTTTGTAATGATATGCCTTTCTATTTTATTGGCGGAGAGGGTGGGATTCGAACCCACGGTACGCTACAAACGCACGCCAATTTTCAAGACTGGTGCCATAAACCAACTCGACCACCTCTCCATATCAATAGACAAATGTCCAGCGACAGTATTTATATTAGCACATTTCACTGCCGCTTGTCAATACTTTTTTTAATTTTCTTTAATTAAATTTAACATTCTCTCTAAATCTTCATTATTATGATATTCAATAATGATTTTTCCTTTTCTTTTTCCTTGATCTAACTTTACTTTTGTACCAAAAAATCCTTGAAATTTGTCTTCTATATCTTCATATAAGTATTTATATTTAGAATCTAATTTTTTCTCTCTTTTTGTTATTCTGTTTTTGCTTTCAGCCTGTCTTACAGATTCCCCTTTTTCAATCATTCTTATCGCAGCATCATATTGACGTTTTGGATCACTTATTCCTGCTAATGCTTTACAATGTCCTTCTGTAAGTTTACCCTGTTTTACTAATTCTAATACATCTGGTGCTAAATATAATACTCTTACAGTATTTGATACACTACTTCTACTTTTTCCTATTTTTTTAGAAACTTCTTCTTGTGTCAATCCATATTTATCCATCAAACTTCTTATTCCTAGTGCTTTTTCATATGGATTTAAGTCTTCCCTTTGAATATTTTCTATTAAAGATATTTCTCTATTAGTTTGTTCATCAGATTCTCTAATTATTGCAGGGATTTCTGCTAAACCTGCTAATTTAGCAGCTCTCCATCTTCTCTCTCCTGCTACAATTGCATAATATCCATCTTCTTTTGATACAACAATTGGTTGTATTACACCATATTCTTTTATTGATTCTGATAATTCCTCTAAAGCATCTTGATTAAAATTTTTTCTTGGTTGTTCTCTGTTTGGTTCAACTTCTGTTATTTTTAATGTTTTTAAATTTTTACTATCTTCTAATTCTTCAATTTCATCTGCTGATTCTTCAATTTGTGTATCTAATGGAGAACCTCCAAACAATACATCTAATCCTTTTCCTAGTCCTGTCATTTTTGCTTTTGCCATATCTTTTTCCCCCTAATCTAATATTTTTTACATTTATTTTGGTTGTACATTATTTTTCAAAAATTCTTTTGATAATTTTTCGTACGCTTTTGCCCCTTTTGATCTAGGATCATAAAGTGATATTGGCATACCATAACTTGGTGCTTCACTTAGCCTTACATTTCTTGGTATTACTGTCTTGTAGACTTTTCCTTCAAAGTATTTTTTTACTTCTTTTACTACTTGATTAGAAAGGTTTGTTCTAGCATCATACATAGTTAATAATGCTCCTTCAATTTCTAGGTTTTTATTTAAATGTTTTTTAACTAAATTTACAGTATTTAACAATTGTCCTAACCCTTCAAGAGCAAAATACTCACATTGTACAGGAATTAATACCGTATCAGATGCTGTAAATGCATTTAATGTTATTAATCCTAAAGATGGTGGACAATCAATTAAAATATAATCATATTGATCTTTTATTTCATCAAGTTTTACTTTTAATCTTTGTTCTCTTGACATCATTGATACAAGCTGTACTTCAGCTCCAGCCAAACTAATGTTTGATGGGCATACACTTAAGTTTTTTATTGCCGTTTTTTCTATTGTTTCTTCAAAAGTTGTATCTCCTACTAATATGTCATATACTGATAATTCTAGTTCCTTTGTTACCCCTAATCCACTTGTTGCATTTCCTTGTGGATCTGTGTCTATTAATAATACTTTTTTGCCTTTTTTAGCCAATAAAGTGCTTAAATTTACTGTCGTTGTTGTCTTTCCTACTCCACCTTTTTGGTTTGCTACTGATATTACTTTTCCCATTTTACGTCATTCCTTTCTTCTAGACATAAATCTTTTTCTTTTGACATTAATATAATATAAAATATTTATTAATAAGTCAATGCTTTTTTTATTTTTTTATGAATTTTTACCTAAAGATTTTCAAATATAAGCTTTGCATGAAATGATGAATGTGCATGAAGAAATTTTAGAAATACTATGTAATTTTATGGAAAGAGTTCACGAGAGTGGAAGGGTGCCATAAAATGAATTAGAATTTCTTAAATTTCGTAATAAGCCGAGGAATGTAATAAAAAGCTTATATTTTAAATTTTTCTTATACAAAATTAATAATAAAAGTCAAAAAAACACCCCACATTCTCTGTGGAGCATTCTTTCTATTTTATAGGTTCTTTAGCTGGTGTACCAGGCTTTCTTGGATATTTACCTGGAGTTTCCTTAATCTTGTCTATAATAATAATAGTTCTACCAATATCACTTTGTGGTAAATTAAATTCTTCTATATTATTTATATTACCACCTAAAGTTTTTATTGCTTTTTTTGCATCTTCTATTTCTTGTGAAGCATTTCCTGCTTTCATGCTTATAGCTTTACCATTAATTTTTACCAATGGTAACAAATATTCTGATAATGTTGCTAAATTTGCAACAGCTCTTGATGTAGCAACATCAAATTTTTCTCTATATTTTTTATTTCGTCCAAATTCTTCTGCTCTTGCATGTACAAGCTCCACATTTTTCAAATCTAACTCATTTATAACCTCTTGTAAAAAAATTAATCTTTTATTTAAAGAATCTACAAGTGTTATTTTTAATGTTGGATTCATTATACTCAATGGTATTCCAGGGAATCCTGCACCTGTTCCAACATCAACTATAGTTAAACCATCTTTTATATCTTTTAAAATTGTAATAGAATCAATAAAATGTTTTAAAATAATTTCATTAGGTTCAATTATAGCTGTTAAATTTATTTTTTCATTCCATTCTATTAGTAAATTCATATATTTATAAAATTTATCCATTTGCTCCACAGAAAAACGAACACCCATTGTGCCAGCCTTTTCAAGGAGTCCCTCGTTAAATGTACTATGCTCCATATTTTTATTCTCCTATCTCTTTGTTTGTAAATATACAAGTAAAACTGATATATCTGCTGGAGAAACTCCAGAAATTCTTGATGCTTGTCCTATTGAATGTGGTTTGTGCTTATTTAGTTTTTGTCTAGCTTCTAAGCTTATTCCTTTTATTTCTTCATAATTTATATCTTCTGGTAGTAATTTTTTCTCCATTTTCTTGAATTTTTCAACTTGTGCTTCTTGCATCTTAATATATCCGTCATATTTTACTTGAATTTCTACTTCTTCCCTTACTTGTTCTCTCAATTTTGGTCTATTTTCATCAATTGCTTCAAGTGAAGCGTATGTTATTTCTGCTCTTTTTAGCAATTCTGAAAGTTTTGAACCTGTTGTAAGCTCTGATGTTCCATGTTTTTTTAGAAATTCATTAACCTTTTCGGTTGGTTTAACTACTGTTTCTTGTAATCTTTTCTTTTCTGTTTCAATTTCTTGCTTTTTCTCTATAAATTTATTATATCTTTCATTAGAAATTAATCCAATTTCATGTCCTTTTTCTGTTAAACGTAAATCTGCATTGTCTTGGCGTAAAAGTAGCCTATATTCTGCTCTAGAAGTCATCATTCTATATGGTTCATTTGTTCCTTTTGTAACAATATCATCAATTAAAACTCCTATATATGCTTCTGTTCTATCTAAAATTAGTGGTTCTTTGCCTTTTATTTTTTGTGAAGCATTTATTCCTGCAATTAATCCTTGACAAGCAGCTTCTTCATATCCTGATGTTCCATTTGTTTGTCCTGCAAAAAATAATCCGTCTATTTTTTTATATTCTAATGATAATTTTAAATCTGCTGGATCAATACAATCATATTCTATTGCATATGCTGGACGTGTAAATTCACAATGTTCTAATCCTGGAATAGTCCTGTACATAGCTATTTGCACATCTTCTGGCAATGATGAACTCATCCCTTGAATATACATTTCATCTGTATCTATTCCGATTGGTTCCACGAAAACTTGATGTCTTTCTTTATCTGCAAATCTTACTACTTTATCTTCTATTGATGGGCAATATCTTGGTCCTGTTCCTGATATTTCTCCACCATATAATGGTGATCTATGTAAGTTTTCTCTTATAATTCGATGTGTTTCTGCATTTGTATATGTTAAATAACAATCTACTTGTTCAAAATCTTTCATTTTATCTTCAAATGAGAATGGTATTATTCCTTCATCCCCTTTTTGAACTTCCATTTTTGAAAAATCTATACTTTTTCTATTAATTCTTGCTGGTGTTCCTGTTTTAAATCTTATTAAATTTACACCTAATTTCTTTAAACATTCAGATAGCTTATTTGCTGGAAATACGCCATCTGGACCACTTTCCTTTGAAAAATCTCCTATGAAAATTTTTCCTTTTAAATATGTTCCAGTTGCAACAATTATTGATTTTACATCATATATTGCTCCTACATCTGTTTCTATAGACTTTACTTTGTTATTTTTCAGTGTTATGTTAACTATTTCTGCTTGTTTTAAATCCAAATTTTCTTGTTTTTCTAATGTATGTTTCATTTCCATTTGATATCTTTTTCTATCTGCTTGTGCCCTCAAAGAGTGTACTGCTGGGCCTTTTGAGGTATTTAACATTTTTATTTGTATCATTGTTTTATCTATATTTTTACCCATTTCTCCACCAAGAGCATCAATTTCTCTTACTAAATGACCTTTGGAACTTCCACCTATGTGTGGATTACATGGCATATTTGCTACAGCCTCTAAGCTTAAAGAAAAGATTGCTGTTTTCATTCCAAGCTTTGCTGCAGCTAATGCTGCTTCACATCCTGCATGTCCTGCACCAATAACTACTATATCATATTCACCTGCATGATAACTCATTTTATTTTTTCCTCCATTTTTTTATTTTACATTATATTCTAGATTGGCTCTAATTCTTTTTATTTTCCTTTTATTTTGATTTTAGTCTTTTTTATGACAAGTTATATGTTTTTTGTTTTAAATCTTTTTATTTTTGATTTTCACGCGTTGTTTTTTCTACTTTCCTAAACAAAATTTTGAAAAAATTTCATTTATTATATCTTCAGTTACAACTTCACCTGTAATCTCTCCTAAATCTTCTAAAACATTTTTTATATAAATTGTTATAATGTCGATTGGTAAATTCATTTCTAATGCTTCTTTTGATTTTTTTACATTATCCAAAGATTTAGAAATTATATTTTTGTGACGAATATTTGTAATCAATATATCATTATCTAAATTAATTTCATTTAAATTAAACATATTTGAAATTTTTTCATATAATAAATCTATTCCAGTCTTATTTAAAGCTGATATTTTTATAATATTATCAGTTATTTTTGTAAATCTACTGTCATTTTCATTAATTTTTGCATTTAAATCTGATTTATTTAACAAAATAATAGATTTTTTATTTTTTATTAGTTCAAGTATTTCTAAGTCTTCATCTGTTAAATCCCTAGAGCTATCAAAGATTGCTATAATTAAATCTGCATCATTTGCTTGCTTTATTGATTTTTCTACACCTATTTTTTCTACTTCATCAGAAGCCTCTCTTATTCCTGCTGTATCTACTAAATTTAGCGGAATTCCGTTAATTGTAACAAATTCTTCTATTGTATCTCTTGTAGTCCCTGCAATATCTGTTACAATAGCTCTATCTTCTTTTAAAATAGCATTTAACAATGAAGACTTACCTGCATTTGGCTTTCCTATTATTGCTGTTTTTATTCCATCTTTTATTATTTTTCCATTATCAAATGATTTCTCTAGTTTTTGTAGTCTATTCCTTACGCTTTCAAGCATTTGCCTTATTTCTTGTTCTTGGACTTCAGGTGTGTCATATTCTGGATAATCTATTGTTACTTCAATATTTACTAATACATCTAATATTTCTTGTTTTATACCTTTAATTTCGCTTGATAAGTACCCTTCTAGCTGTTTTATACCACTTTTTGCCTCTTTTTCTGATTTTGCATTTATTACATCTATAACTGATTCTGCTTGTGCTAAATCTATTCTTCCATTTAAAAATGCTCTTTTTGTGAACTCGCCTGGTTCCGCTAGTTCTGCACCATTTTTCAAGCACATTTCTAATATTTTTTTTACAATAATGTTCCCTCCATGTGAGTTAATTTCACACATATTTTCTGTTGTGTAGCTTCTAGGTGCTTTAAAATAAGACACTAAAACCTCATCAATTATCTCATTATTTTCTATAATATGTCCATATTTTATTGTATATCCTTTTATATCCTCAATTTTTTGATCTGTTTTGGGTTTGAATATTTTTCTTAATATTTCAAATGTTTTTTCACCACTCATTCTAATTATACCTATTCCGCCAATCCCTGGCGCAGTAGATATAGAAGCTATTGTACTCATCTTTTTTTACCTCCTCATATACAAAAGAAGTCAAAGTTAATTTAACCAAATGCATTCATCTTCTGCATGATTAAAATCTGAACTTTGACTTCCGATTTTTATTATTTTTTTGAAATTACAATCCTTCTTTTTGGCTCTTGTCCTATACTTCTTGTTTCTACATTAGGATTATCTTGTAGAAAACTGTGAATAATTTTTCTTTCATATGCTTTCATTGGCTCTAAAGTTATCATTTTTCCTGTTTTTTCAACAATTTTCGCTTTTTTTCCAGCCAATTCTTGTAATGTTTTTACCCTTTTTTCTTTATATCCTTCAATATCTAATCTTACAATTACTCTATTTTCTGATTTTTGATTAGCCATAACTTTTAATATACTTTCTAATGCGTATAACGCTTCTCCCCTATATCCTATAAGGTTTCCTACATTATCACCATTAATAGTTATATATAAGCATTTTTCTTTAATTTCAATTTCGTATTTTGTTCCATTATTAAGTTTTTCAACAAATTCTGCTAAGAACTTATCTAGTTTTGTTTTTGCATTTTCTAGCTCTTGTTCTGTTGTTTCAATCTCAAATTCTTCAGGTTTTTTAGCTTCTTTTTCTTTTAATTCTACTTTTACTACTTTAGGAGCTAATATATCAAAAAAACTTTTTTTGTTTTCCTCTATCACTTTGATATCAACCAATTCTTTTGGCAAACCAATCTCTTTTAGTCCTTTTTCTATTGCTTCGGCTGTAGTTTTTCCTTCTGAAATTATACATTTTGCCATATTAATTTTCCTCCTCGTCTTTTAAAAGCTTGTTTAAAATTAATTTTTCTGCAATCATTAATAAACTATTCATTAACCAATATAATGCTAGTCCTAAAGGTGCTATAAGTGCTACGGCTAGGTACATTACAGGGAACATCATGTTCATGTTTTTGTTCATTTGTTCCATTGGATCAAATTCATCTTCCGGCTTTGCTAATGATTTTTCATCTTTATTTTCTTCTGGTTTTTCTTTTTTATCTTTTTTATTTGTATTGTTTACAACTCTTAATGAAATTATAGATACAAGTACATACAAAATTGGTATTATATACGCTTTCCAATCTGAGCTTCTTGTTGGTACTTGAGCTAAATTAAGTCCTAAGAAATCCATATTTATATATAAAGAATCTAATTCTTCATCATTTATTTCTGCTAAATCTGTTTTTTCTTGTTGTTCACTACTTTCTTCTGCATTTTCTTCGACATTCTTATTCTTTAATTCTCTAATATTCCCTAATTCTCTTATTATTTCTATTTCTGGATAAGCACTATTTGTACTTAAATCATTTTCTTTTATTATTTTAGTATATTTATCTGTTACACTACTATCAACTTTTTTCATATATGTAAGTGGTGAACGTACTAAATAAAATACTGCAAATAATAAAATAATTTGTACTATTGCACTTAAACATCCACTAAATGGACTCATATTCTCAGATTTGTATAGCTCTTGTGTCGCTTTATTTAACATTTCTGGATTATTTTTATATTTGAATTGTATTTCTTTCATTTTTCCTTGTATTTTCTGAGACTTTTTCATAGTCTTCTGCTGTTTTATCGACATCGGAATCATTAATACTTTAACTAATATAGAAAAAATAATGATTGCTAGTCCATAATTTTTAACAATTTCATAAATAAAATTTAATACATATCCAAATAAATTGGCAAAAAATGCTAACATACTACTGCCCCTTTCTATTTTAATGGGTCATATCCTCCTTTTGAGAAAGGATTACACTTTAATATCCTTATTGCTCCAAGACTACAGCCTTTTAATACTCCATATTTTTCTATGGCTTGTTTGGTGTATTCAGAACATGTAGGATAGTATTTGCACTTTATATTTTTACTATCTAAAAATTTTGATATATTTTTTTGATACCACTCAATTAAATATATACATATTTTTTTCATATTTCTTCTTCTTTTTTTAAAATTTCTGCTTTTAAAAATATTTTTTTCATGTCTTCTGATACTTCTGAAAATTTCATATTTGTAATTGGGTATTTTTTGTTCATTAATATAACTATACTATTACCTTCTAACAAGTTGTTCTCTAAATTTGAGTAGCTTTCTCTTATTAATCTTTTTGCTCTATTTCTTTGGAAAGCTTTTCCATTTTTTGTTCCTATTGCAATTCCTAAAAAATTCCTTTTTTTATTGTTTTTTAAAATAAATATTTCTATTTCTTTTTCTCTATAAAATTTTCCTTTAGTTAAGACATTTTTAAATTCATAATTTTTTTTTAGCATCTCTGTTTTTTTCATATTCTACTCCATAATAAAGAGCATTTCTATTATATAGAAAATAACTAAAGGCCTAAACCTTTAGTTTGCTAATTAAGCACAGATTTTTTTTCTTCCTTTTGCTCTTCTTGCTTTTAATATATTTCTTCCTGCTCTTGTTGACATTCTTTTCATAAATCCATGTTCTTTATTTCTTTGTCTGTTTTTTGGTTGAAATGTTCTTTTCATTATCAATTGCACCTCCTATTTTTTTCTTATATATCAATTCCTTAATGGAAATTTGTTACAAAATAACAAGTATATCGATTATACATCATGTTTTCCACATTTGTCAATACTTTTTAAAAAATTTCGAGTTTTTATGCCAATCTTGCTTTAATTCGTAGTTATATTAAACTTATTAAAAAAATTAATAATATATTGTTTTTTTATACCTTGGTGTCGCAATCTGCATATCAAAGTACTAGTATGTAGATTGCTCCATATCGCATTCGCATATGCTCATTTGGTCGCTTACGCGGTATTTCAAAACAATATATTATTAATTTTCTAAATCACTATTTTAAAAATTATGAATTTTATAAAATTTTTACTTATAATTTTTCATTTTTTGTAATATTTTTGTCATAAAAGGATAGTTTTCCACAATTTTTTCGTCCTTATCCACAGTTTTTTAAAAATTATCCACAAACATCTTGACTTATCTTATACGATTCTGATATTATACTAAACAAGAATTGATAGGGGATTTATTATAAAATTATTAATAAAATTTTGTTCGTATAAAATTCACTATTTATTACACAATTATTACAAAGTTATCCACACCTGTGGAAAACTTTGTGGATAACTTTATTGAAAGGATGTTTTAAAATGCAAATTGACAAAAATGAACTATTAAACAAAGCAAAAGAATTACTAAAAGTCGAAATGACTGAAATTGCATTTGAAACTTGGTTTGGCCCAGTGGAGATTACTGAAATGACAGACACAACAATCGTCCTAAAAGCTAGTTCTAAATATGCAAGAGAAATGTTAGAAACTCGTTATGCAGATTTGGTTCTTAATACTTTCAAATACATCACAAATAAAGATTGGAATATTTCCGTATTTGCAGATGAAGATAAACAAAATGGAGAAAGTGGGGGAGTAATAGTATCAAATAACTCTTATTCACAAGATTCAGAAATTGAAATTTCAAATGTTACTCTTAATCCAAAATACACTTTTGATACATTTGTAGTAGGAAATAACAACCGTTTTGCACATGCTGCAGCAATAGCAGTTGCTGATAAACCAGGTGAATCTTACAATCCATTATTTTTATATGGAGGCGTTGGATTAGGCAAAACTCACCTAATGCATGCAATTGGAAATAGAATTTTGCAAAATAACAGATCAGCAAAAATCTTATATGTAACTTCTGAAAAGTTTACTAACCAAATGATAAATGCAATAAAAGACAATAAAAATGAGGTATTTAGAAACAAATATAGAACTATTGATGTTTTACTAATTGACGATATTCAATTTATTGCAGGAAAAGAAAGAGTTCAAGAAGAATTTTTCCACACATTTAATGCTTTATACGAAGATAAAAAGCAAATTATCATTTCAAGTGATAAACCACCAAGAGAAATTCAATTTCTTGAAGATAGGCTAAAATCAAGGTTTGAATGGGGTCTATTAGCAGACATTTCTTGTCCAGATTATGAAACCCGTTTAGCAATTTTAAGAAAAAAAGCTCAAGAAGAACAAATTATAGTTGATGATAGTATATTATCAAATATAGCAAACAAAATTGATTCTAATATTAGGGAATTAGAAGGAGTATTTAACAAAATTATTGCTACAGCTTCACTTACACATACTCCAATTACAATTGAATTGGCAGAAAATACAATTAATGAATTTAAAGCTGCAAATGAAAAAGTACTTTCAGCAGATTTTGTAAAAGATACTGTAGCAAAATATTTTAATATTAATAAAGATGATTTATCTAGCAATAAACGTTCAAACGAAATTGCATTTCCAAGACAAATTGCAATGTATCTATGTAGAGAAGTCGCAAATATGTCTTATCCTAAGATAGGAGAGGATTTTGGAAATAGAGATCACTCTACAGTAATGCATGCTTGTAAAAAAATCGAAAAAGAAGTAAAAGAAAAAAATAACACAAAACTAATTGTGGAAAGTGTGAAAAACATAATCATAAATGGTGAACAATAGACAATTAAATAGTTTAGATACTGTTTCAAAAAATTTGTTCATATGGACAACTGTTTGGTTACAAAAAAGTTATCTTTACTTACGGAACCAATACAAGAGATATCCACACCCAACTGTTGAAAGTGTGTTGATAAACTGTTAATAACTAAGAAATCCACAACATGAAAAATTCACTGTGGACAAATTGGTAAATTATCCACTAAGTTATACACATCAATTTTTCTTAGGGATTAAATGTTTCCACATAGTTTTCCACATTATCCACAGTACCTAATACTATTACTACTAATAATATTTATATTATATTTAATAATTAATAATAAAGGAGAGAAGCAAAATGAAAATCGTTTGTTATAAGGATAATATCCTTAAAGCATTAAATTCCGTAGTAAAAGGTGTAGCTAGTAAAACAACAATGCCTATACTAGAAGGAATACTTATTCAAACTAATGATAATGAAATTAAATTAACAACTTATGACTTAGAAATCGGTATAGAATATGTGATGGAATGTGAAGTTAAAGAACAAGGTAGTACAGTAGTAAATGCAATAATGTTTAGTGAAATAATAAGAAAACTACCTGATACAGAAATTTATATAACATTAAACGAAAATAATTTATTGGAAATAGAGTGTGAAGGAGCTTTATATAAATTAACAACTATGAATCCTGAAGAATTTCCAGAATTACCAAAAATAGAAGTAGAAAATTCAATTGATTTAGAACAAAATATGTTAAGAAATATGATTAGAAGAACAATATTTGCTGTTAGTAACGAAGAAAACAGACCAATATTCACAGGTTGTTTATTCGAAGTGGAAAACAATAAGCTAAATGTTGTTGCAGTTGACGGTTTTAGATTGGCATTGAGAAGTATTTATTTACAAACTAAAGTGAATGACTTCAAGGCAGTTATTCCCGGAAAGACACTAAGTGAAGTTAATAAAATTTTACAAGATTCATTTGATCATATTAAGATAGGAATTGCTAAAAATCAAGCATTATTTGAAATGGAAAATTGTAAAATTGTTACTCGTATATTAGATGGCGAATTTTTAAATTATAAATCAGTAATACCAAGTAATTGGGAGACAAGAATAAGAGTAAATAAAAGTAATTTACAAAATAGTTTTGAAAGAATTAGCTTAATATCAGCATCTTCTATAGAAAAAGAGAAAAAATATCCTGTAAGAGTTTCAATTGATATTGGAAAATTAACTATATCTTGTACAAACCAAACAGGAGAGGCTAAAGAAGAATTATATGTTTCAACAGAAGGTAAGAATATAGAAGCAGGATTTAATCCAAAATATTTTCTTGATAGTTTAAAGGCAATAGATGATGAGGAAGTTTTTGTGGAATTTGGTACAAGTATTTCCCCATGTTTAGTAAAATCTGTGGAAAACAATGAGTATGTTTATATGATTTTACCAATTAGATTAAAAGAATAGTTATTTGGTCAGATATTGCTTCTGACCAAATTTATTATTTTTTGTAATATACATAATGCAAAAATAAAAAATAAAATAAATTAACGAAAAATAAAATAAAAAATAAATACAAAAAACAAATAAATTAGAATAAAATAGAAAAAAAAAGAATAAAATAGAATAAAAAAGATTTAATTTTGATTTGATTATATCAAATAGGTTTACTTAAGTTTACTTAATAATTAAAAAATAAAATAAATAAATAAAAAATAAATAAATAATTAATTAATAAAAATAATAAAAAATAAAATAAAAATAAAATAATAAAAAAATTTAAAAATAAATAAAAAAATTCAAAAAAAATCAAATAAAATAGAAAAAAATAAAAAAATGGCAAAAAAATGACGCGCGAAAATCAAAAATAAGACGTTTTTATTTTTTAGTAATATAATTTTATATTTAAAAATTTATTAAAAAATAATAGAAAATAATAAAAATTATAAAAAATTATACACAAATGGAGAATAATATGTGGATAAATAATATTAAATTAAATAATTTTAGGAATTATAATAATAAAGAAATAAAATTACACGAAAATATTAATGTATTTTTTGGAGAAAATGCTCAAGGAAAAACAAATATTATTGAATCGATATTTTTATGTAGTATTGGAAAATCTTTTAGAACAAATAAAGAAAAAGAATTAATTAAATTTAATGAAGAAAAAACATCAGTAGAAATTAATTATGAAAAAAGTGATCGAACAGGAAAAATAAAAATAGAAATTGGAGAAAAAAAACAAGTTTATTTAAATGGAATAAAAATAAAAAAATTAAGTGAATTATTAGGAAATATAAATGTAGTAATTTTTACTCCTGATGATATTAATATTTTAAAAGGTGGACCACAAAATAGAAGAAAATTTTTAGATATTATGATAAGTCAATTAAGACCAAATTATATGCATATATTATCATTATATAATAAAACATTGGAGCAGAGAAATAATTATTTAAAACAAATAAAAACAGAAAAAAAAGAAGAAAATTTATTAGAAATTTGGGATGAAAAATTAATTGATTATGGAATTAAAATATATGAATATAGGAAAGAATTTATAGAAAAAATAAAAAATAAAATAAAAAATATTCATGCTGATATAACAAATGGAAAAGAAGAAATAGAAATTGAATATATTTCTGATGCTGTAACTAGACAAAATTTTTTAAATGAGTTAAAATCAAGAAGAAAATTAGATATAATAAAAGGATATACTACAAAAGGAATTCATAGAGATGATTTTATTATATATATAAATAAGAAGGAAGTTGGAACTTTTGGATCTCAAGGACAAAATAGAACTGCAATGCTATCATTAAAACTTTCAGAATTACAAGTTATATATGATGACATTGGAGAATATCCAATATTATTATTAGATGATTTTATGTCTGAATTAGATTCTAAAAGACGAGAAAGCTTTTTAAACAATATAAAAGATATTCAAGTTATAATAACATGTACTGAAAAATTAAGACTTGAAAATTTGAAATATTTTTCGTATAATGTTATAGATGGAGATATAATAGAAAAAAATTAAGTACATTTTGAAAATTTTTCCAATAGTGTGCTATTGAAAGGAAGGAATATAAATGGAAAAGTATAATCACGAATATGGTGCTGACCAAATCCAAGTATTAGAAGGATTGGAAGCTGTTAGAAAAAGACCAGGTATGTATATAGGTAGTACATCAGTAAGAGGATTACATCATTTAGTTTATGAAATTGTAGATAACTGTGTTGATGAAGCTATGGCTGGATATTGTACAGAAATTAATGTTGCAATAGAACCAGGAAATGTTATAAGTGTAGAAGATAATGGTAGAGGAATACCTGTAGAAGTACATCCTAAAACACATATTTCTACAGCAGAAACTGTATACACTGTTTTACATGCCGGTGGAAAATTTGGTGGAGATAGTGGATACAAAGTATCTGGAGGTCTACATGGAGTTGGTGCATCTGTTGTAAATGCGCTAGCAACATGGACAGAGGTAACTATACAAAGAGATGGTGGAATCTATCAAATGTATTTTGAAAAAGGTAAAACTATCAAAAAACTTGAAAAAATTGGAAACTCAAAAAAGACTGGAACTAAAGTTAGATTTCTTGCAGATGATACAATATTTGAAACAAGAAATTATGATTATACAACTTTAGAGACAAGATTTAGAGAAATTGCATTTTTAACTAAAGGTTTAAAAATTACAATAGAAGATAAAAGAGATGAAGAAAATATTAAAAAAGCAGAATTTTGCTTTGAAGGTGGATTAAAATCTTTTGTTGAATATTTAAATAAAAATAAAGAAAAATTACATCCAAATCCTATATATATAGAAAGAAATGGAGAAACACCAGTTGAAATTGCAATACAATACACCTCAGCATATACAGAAAATATTCATACATTTGTAAATAATATAAATACAGTAGAAGGTGGAACACATCTTGAAGGATTCAAAAGAGCATTAACAAAAGTATTTAATGATTATGCTCGTGGCCACAATTTCTTAAAAGATAAAGATTCTAATCTACAAGGAGAAGATATAAGAGAAGGAATTACAGCAGTAGTTTCAGTAAAAGTTAAAGAGCCTCAATTTGAAGGACAAACTAAAACAAAACTAGGGAATAGTGAAGTAACAGGTGTTGTTCAATCAATGGTTAATGAAGCATTATCAACATTTTTGGAAGAAAATCCAAATGTTGCAAAAGCAATATTAGAAAAATGTGTAAGTGCATCAAGAGCAAGAGAAGCAGCAAGAAAAGCAAGAGAGC
>CAKPDZ010000022.1 GCA_934149155.1 uncultured Clostridia bacterium
CAAAAAGGAAACGAAATAAAAGTAACAACATCATATGGTGAATATGTATATAAAATTTATGATATGCAATTAATCAAAGAAACAGAATTAGATAAATTGCCAATTCAAAGAGATAAAGAAATATTGATGGTATATACATGTTATCCATTCAACAATGTAGGATATGCAACACAAAGATATGTGGTATATGCAGAACTAGAAAAATAATTGCAAAATAGAAAGGAAAATAAAAATGAAAGTATTAATAAATCTTCTAAAATTTATATTTATAACAATACTAACAATATGCCTGATAGCTTTGGGAGTGATAACAATTGCATCTTCTACAGTTCTAGACAAAAACTATGTGATTCAAAAACTAGAAGAAACAGACTTCTATTCAGGAACATATAAATTAGTAGAATCAAATTTTGAAAATTACATATATCAATCTGGATTAGACGAGGATGTCTTAAAAAGTATATGTACAGAAGATAAAGTGAAAAATGATATCAATATAATGCTATCAAATATATATGATGGCACAAATAAAACAATAGACACAACAGAAATTTCAACAAATTTAAATGCCAATATAGACAAATTAGGAATTAAAACAAAGCAAAATGAAAAAGCTATAAACGAATTCGTAAATCATATTTGCAATGAATATACAGATACATTAGTTCATAGCAAATACGAAAATCAAATAAATGATGTATATAAAAAGGCAATAAACAATTTAAGCAAAGTTTATAATGCAATACTTATAGTGACAGTAGTAGATTTGATTTTAATTTTAATAATTAACAATAAAAAAGTTTCAAAAGACTTGCAAGATTGCGGAATTGCAATGATGGCAACATCAATATTTGGATTGGCAGGATGCCAAATTGTGCAAGCAAAAGTAAATATTCAAGGAATAAAGGTTTTTAATGATGTATTTTCAAATAGCTTAGTAACAATAATTAAAGATGTATTTAAAAAAATGACTTCATTGTCAGTGGGATTGCTTGTAATTGCAATAGTAGTAGTTGGAATATATGTGGCAATTGTGGTAAGTAAGAAAACAAAAGAAAATATTGAAACAGGAAGGGAAATGTAATGGAAGAACTAGATTTAAAAGAATTAGTACAAATATTCTGGGGAAAAAAGGTACAAATAATACTAATAGTTGCAATCTTTGCAGTTGTAGGTTTTATATACACAATAGGTTTTGTAACACCTAAATATCAAGCAACAACCTCATTGCTACTTGCAACAAATTCAGCTCAAAGTACAACTGGAGCAGATTCATCAATAACAACATCAGATGTTACCTTAAATTCAAAATTAGTTTCTACATACAGTAAGCTTGTAAAAAGTGATAAAGTTGTAAGAACTGTAATTTCGAATTTATCTTTAAAAATGGAAGAAGGGACTTTAAAGAAAATTGTTAGTGTAACAGCCGCAGAGGATACAGAGTTTATAGAGATTTCAGTAAAAAATGAAGACCCTGCATTAGCAACAAAAATTGCTAATGAAATAGCAAAAGTATTTATAGAAAATGTAAAAGAATTCTATGGAGTAGAAAATGTACACGTAGTTGATGCTGCAGAGGTACCACAAGCACCATATAATATTAATCATGTAAAAGATATTATTATATTTGCATTTATAGGAGCTGTTATAGCAGTAGCATATATATTGTTAGCAAATATGTTTGATACAACTATAAAATCAGAAGAAGATATAGAAAAGAATTTTGGACTTACAGTTTTAGCAACAATACCATTATATGAAGATGAAGAAAACAAAAGAAAGGAGAAAAAAAGAAAATGAAAAAAGACCTTATAGCACACTTTGAACCAAAGGCTCATGTTTCTGAATTATTTAGAACTTTAAGAACAAATATACAATTTATGAATTCAAACAAAGAGCTAAGTTCATTGTTAGTAACATCAACATTACCAGGAGAAGGAAAGACTTGGGTAGCATCAAATTTGGCTATTGCTTTTGCTCAAGCTGATAAAAAAGTAGTGTTGATAGATGCTGATATGAGAAAATGTTGCTTACATACACTTTTTAAAGTATCTCCTTGTCCAGGACTTTCTAATTATTTGTCAGGTATTGCAGATAAAGGAATTGAAACTCAAGATTTAGCTAATTATATTAGAGCTACAAAAATTTCTAATCTATATTTATTGCCATCAGGAAATGTACCACCAAACCCTTCTGAGTTATTAATAACTCAAAAAATGGTAGATTTATTAAATGAATTAAAAACTGAATTTGACCTAATAATTATAGATGGTACACCATCAAAATTAGTAACTGATGCGGTTATTTTATCAAGATTAGTAGATTCTACAATAATTGTTGCTGGTCATAACATGGCAAAAAAAGATGATATGGCAAAGGTTGTAAGAGATATAAAAAATGTTGGTGGAAATATTGCTGGAGTAGTATATAATCAAAAACCAGCTTCAGGAAAAAAGAAAAATGAAACATATTACTATGCTTCTACATCTGCTAAATTAGATGCTAGAAAAAAACAAGAGTTAGAAGCTTTACAAAGAAGACAAGCTCAACGTGCTAGAACAAATGAAATGTTGAATAGAGATAGAAAACCAGATGAATATCTAAAAAATGTTATTCAAGAAGTTGAAAAAGAAAAGCAAGTATTTGAACCTGGAAAATCTCCAGAAGAAAGAGCAACAGAGATGTTAAATCAGTTTAATGATTATTTGCAAAAAGAAAAAGAAAATAGAGATAAGAGGAATTTTTAATGATAGATTTTCATTCACATATATTGCCTAATATAGATGATGGCTCTACAAGTATGGAAGAATCAATTAAATTAATAAAAGAGGCTGCACAAGCAGGTTTTACTGGAATTATTTCTACATCACATTATTTGCAAAATTATTATGAGTGTGATGAGAATGAAAGAAAAGGCTTGCTTGCAGAACTTGCTGAACAAGTTAAAATAGCTGAAGATAGCACCGGTGACAATGCTGGTTCTGGTAATAGGGGTGACATGCCTAAGTTATATTTAGGAAACGAAATTTATATAACAACAGAAATAGTAGAGCTTTTAAAAGAAGGAAAAGCATCAACCATAAATGGAACAAACTATGTGCTATTTGAATTACCAATGAACTCAAAGCCATTGTTTGCAAAGGAAGTTGTATATAAATTAATAGAAAATGGATATAAACCAATTATAGCTCATCCAGAAAGATACAGCTATGTAAAAGAAGACATAGAATATGTTAGAGAACTAAAAAACATGGGAGCATTATTCCAATCCAATTATGGAAGTGTAATTGGAATGTATGGAAGTTCAGCAAAGAAAACATTAAAGAAACTGTTAAAAGAAGATTTGATAAGTTTTTTGGGATCTGATGTACATGCTGTGGGTCAGATATATCCTAAAGTTCCAAAGATTTTGAGAAAATTAAAAAAGTGGATTTCGTCTGAGAAGTTGCAAGAGCTTACAACTTTAAATGCTAAAGCAGTTTTGATGTCAAATGAAACAGATATTTTATAATTAATAATACATAAAGGCAGGAGCACATCTCCTGCCTTTATGTATGCTTAAACAAAAAACATATATAAAATCAAGAAAAATACTTCTGCCATTACTTATATTATATGCAATAAATGCATAAATATACATGAAATATAATAATAATCAGAAAACGATTAGTAAAAAATAGTACTAACTAGTAAAATTACTTATTAGCCATATTGTTTTCAACTTGTTGAATCATTTTTCTAACCATATTTCCACCGATTTTACCAGCATCTTTAGCTGATATATCACCATTATATCCGTCTTTTAAAGTTACACCAACTTCTGAAGCAACTTCGTATTTGAATTTATCTAAAGCGCTCATAGCTTCTGGAACTAATTTTTTGTTACTATTGTTTGAATTTGCCATGTTTATTCACCTCCTGTTATATATAACATTTCAATTGTTATTGTTTAGAAAAAACTATTGCTTTTTCTAAACTTATGATGTACAATTTTGAAGAAAATAAACAGGAAATTTTTTGAAATGCACAGCAAAGAACCGGTCCCAAATGTGCAAAAAAATGCACAGCAGAGAACCGGTTCCCAAATGTGCAAAAGAAAGGAAAGAAAAAATATGTACAAATTAGCAGCAATAGATTTAGACGGAACAATGTTAAATCAATATGGAATAGTAACACAAAAAGCAAAAGAGGCGATTGAAAAAGCTAAACAAAGAGGAATAGAAATAATAATAGCTTCAGGAAGGCCAATAGACTCAATAAAATCAATTGCACAAGAAATTAAAAGTGAAAAATATTTTATTTCAGGAAATGGAGCTATAATTTATGATATCGCAAATGACGAAATAATATACGAAAATACATTAAAAAAACAAAAAGTATTAGATATTATAAAAATTTGCGAAGAAAATAGTATTTATTACAATATTTATACAGAAAAGGAAATATTAGCCAAAAGTTTGCAATGTAATGTTTTATATTATCATAAAGAAAATTTAAATAAAGAAGAAAAAAACAAAACACATATAAATATTATTGACGATATATATGATTATATAGCAAAAAGAGAAGAAAAAATTTTAAAAATAACAGTGTGTGATAATACTCAATCAATATTCAATTCAATAATGAGAAAATTAAAAGAAATTGATGATATAGAAGTGTTGGAAGTATCACATATGTCAAGAAAGATGATTAGACAAGGAACAGAAGACATTCCAATTGAATATTTTTATACCGAAATCTCTGCGAAAAATGTTGATAAATGGAATGCTATAGAAGTGTTGAAAGAAAAAATGCAGATTAGCACAGAAGAAATTGCGGCAATTGGCGACAACATGAATGATGAAGAAATGATAAAAAATGCTGGATTAGGAATTGCTATGGGGCAAAGCCATCCACATATAAAAGAAATCGCAAATCAAATTGTTGCACCTAACACAGAAGATGGTGTGGCAGAGGCATTAAACTTATTATAAATGCACAGCAAAGAACCGGTCCCAAATGTGCAAAAAATGCACAGCAGAGAACCGGTCCCAAATGTGCAATATTACAAAAATATTACAATATTATTAAATTTATATTACAAAATATGGATAATGTTGATTTTAATAGAAAAAAGAGTTAAAATTAATAAAGATAGTATATAAAGTATACAAATGTAAAAATAAGGAGGAAATAAAAAATGGCATCAAATCCAATGCAAAGAAAAGCAAGAAATTCATTCTTACTAGGAATGATTACAACATTACTAATAGCAGGAATAATAATAGTTTTATTATTTATGCAATTAAAACAAAAGACAGATCAATTACAGGCCGAAGCTGATGCAAAAAGAAATGTATATGTATTAAATCAGGATGTTAAATCAGGGCAGATTATAACAGAGGATATGTTTGAAACTAAGCAAGTTAATCAGGATGCAATACCTAGCAATGCAACTGCAACTGTTTCAGTTATAAGTACATGGTTCTTACAAACAAAAGATGGAAAAACATTTAACACTGATTACTATAATAACATAACAAATCAATCATTTAGCCAACCTGAACAAGGTTTATATATAAATGAACCTGATTCAATAATTGAAGTTGTGGAAATTGATGGTAAAAAATATAAATGTTCAGATAAATATACAGGAGATAAAAGTAACTTAACAGAAGTTTCTGCAAGAGAAGAAGTTGTTCAGGATGATGATGGAATATATATTGTAGATACTACAAATTCTACTGATAAAATAACTAGAGTATATCAAGAAGCTACAACAGGTGAGTATTACATATATAAATTAGATACTTCTTCAATGACAACTTCAAACAGTAGAACAAGAGTAAAAGAATATTTAACATTACAACAAGCTCCAGTTGTTGCTAAAGTAACAATGAATAAAAATACTGTTGTTACACCAAGCTTAGTTGTACAATCTGATGAGGTTGTAACAGATGATGTTAGACAACAAGAATATAATATGGTTGTATTGCCAGTTGATTTGATGACAGATGATTATATAGATATAAGATTAATGACTCCATCAGGACAAGATTTTATAGTTGTGTCAAAAGCTAAAGTTGATATCCCAACAAATGTTGACGGATCTTACATTACAGATACAGTAAGAGTAAACTTGAGAGAAGATGAGATTTTATCAATGTCAAGTGCAATAGTAGAAGCTTATGGATTATTAGGGTCAAAATTATATGCAACAAAATATGTTGAGGCTGGAATGCAAGAACCATCATTACCAACATACACACCAAATGCAGCAGTTACAGCACAAATACAATCTAATCCTAATATAGTAAGTGTTGCAAGTGAAGAATTAGCATCAAGATATTCAGATGCTGCTAAAAAGAACAGAAACGATTACTTACAATCATTGATAAATTCATCAGAAGATTATAGTTCAAATATAGAAGATAAAGCAGATGAAAAGATAACAAATCAAAATACAGCAAGACAAAAATACTTAGAATCATTAGCTCCATCAACAACTAACTAAAAAATATAGCAAGGGTTAAACAGACCCTTGCTATAAGAGATTAACAATAGAACCAAAAGCAAAAATGCTATGATACAAAGAAAGGAAGACTAAAACATATGAAGAAAATCGGGTTTATAGGCGCCTATGATAAGACAGATGTAATCTTAAGTGTAGCAAAAGTTCTTACAATGGCAGAAAAACAAGTTTTAATAATAGATAATACAATAACCCAAAAATGTAAATATGTAGTACCTGTTATAAACCCAACAAGAACATATATAACATCATATGAAGGAATTGATGTAGCAGTAGGGTTTGAAAGTTTTGAAAATCTAAAACAATATATAGGCTTAGATGAAAATGAAAACCTAGAATATGATTATGTAATAGTTGATACTGATAACTTTGAAGGTGTTGCAAAATTTGGATTACAAGGATCTGACAAAGCATATTTTGTGACATCATTTGATATGTATTCTTTAAAAAAAGGTACTGAAATTTTAAAACAATTAGGAGTTCCAACACATATAACAAGAATATTCTATTCTAAAGATATGTTAAAAGAAGAAGAAGAATACTTTGACTATTTAGTACTAGGAACAAAGGCAATATGGAATGAAGAAAAGGTATATTTCTTATTAGAAAATGGGGATTTACCAGCGATAATGGAAAACCAAAGAATTTCTAAAATAAAATTCAAGAATTTAAGTAATGAATACAAAGCAAATATTGCTTTTCTAATAAATGATATTGCCCCAGAAATAGGAAATAAAAAAATTAGAAATATAATAAAGAGTCTTTAAAGAATTATTTAAAAGGAGTTAAAAAATGCCAATTGTAACATTTTGGAATGATGATAGAGAACAATCTGGAAAAACCCTTACGTCAGTTGCAGTTGCAACACGTATGGCAATAGAACGTAATTACAAAATTCTATTAGTTTCAACTAGTTTTCAAGACCCAACGATGAAAAATTGTTTCTGGGGAAATGAAACATCTAGGAACCTTAAATTATTTGGAGGAAAACTTAATAATATAGCTGTTGAAAATGGAATTGAAGGACTAGTAAAACTAATTACTGCTAACAAATTGACACCAGACGTTATTACAGATTATACAAAAGTTATTTTTAAAGGAAGATTAGAAGTTTTAAACGGATTTAATGGAATAAAAGATGCAGATGAAATGACTAATATTAAAACTTATGAAAAAATAGCAGAAGGATATGTAGATTTAATTAGAACAGCAAACCAATATTATGATATGGTGTTAGTTGACTTAGACAAAACAATATTTTCAGGATTAAGAGAAAAAATATTAGAAATATCAAATTTAAATGTAATGGTATTTTCACAAAAAAAAGAAAGTTTAGATAGATATATAAAATATAAAGAAAATGCTAGTAGTGGAGAATTAAACAAGCTAGTACCAGTCATTGGCAAATATATGGATCAATCAAAATATAACTTGAAAAATATTATGAAATATATAGGAGAGAGGAAAGAAATAAATGTAATTCCTTTTAATATGTTATATTTTGAAGCAGCAGAAGAAGCAATGGTAACAGATTTGCTTTTAAGGCTAAAAAATGTAAAAGACACATCAGACGAAAATTACATTTTTATGCAAGATGTGCTAAAGCTTATAGATAAAATTATAAAAAGATTGCAAGAATTGCAAATGAAAATGAGGTGAAAAAATGACACTAACTAATATACTATTAACAATAGTTGTTATAATACTTGCTGGGAGTGGTATAGCATATTTTATTAAGAAAAACAAAAATGCAGAAGTAGAGGAACAGATAGAAAAAGACGAGAAAACTTATACACTAGACTCAATGAGAGATTATGTGAAAAAGAGATTAGATGAAATAACAAAAGTTAACTTATATGATATAGGTTTATCAGAAGAAGAATTAAAGCGTAGAAAGAACAAAAAGTATGCACTTAAAAAAGCGCTAAAAGGATGTACATATGGAGATGTAAATGATAAAAGATATGTTAAAGAACTTATATTTGATTTATTATCAAAAGAATATGGTGTAAATGAAACAAATATCTCAAATTCAATACCATTTGATATGCCATCATTACTTACATCTCAAGATAAATTTGACATATTAATATATGTATATAAAAAAGAATTTGGTTATGAAGCACTAACTCAATTAATAAAAAGATATAATTTAGCAACTTTAAAATATTTGGAAGGTGAAACAAAACCTAGTTATGTAATAACAGCTGACGAAATAGACCAAATATTTGAAAAAGAAAAAATTATATTATCATTCCAAGATAAACTAGAAGTTTTAGTACAAAGAATATATCAACATTATAAAGGATATAGTTCAATAGATGAAATAAGAGATATGAATATAGATGGTGTATCTGGTGGTGTGTCTGGTTTACCAGAAAGTTTCTTAAGCCAAGTTGCACAAACAGATGGAGATTACCTAGACCAAGTTGCTGAACACAAAGTTCCAAGAGCATGTGACAGTATATGGATATTCTTCCAAGGTAAATCAATTCGTCTAGCATTCTTATCATTTGGAACAGAATCTGAACTAAAAAGAGTTTGTCAGAATATTTATAAATACAATAACCCAGGACAGTTATCTGATACAAATGGTTATAAAATTAATGAAATGAAAGATGGATCTCGTGTTGTTGTAGTAAGACCATCAATGTCAGAAACATGGGCATTCTTCGTAAGAAAGTTCGACGTTAAAAGAGCAACAGTTGAACAATGGACAGGAGATATGCCAGGAAATGATAAAGTAATAGATTTATTAAAATTCCTAGTAAAAGGAGCAAGAATTACATCAATCACTGGTGAACAGGGTTGTGGTAAAACAACACTACTTATGGGTATGATTGAAAATATATATGAAACAATGAACTTGCGTATTACAGAAACTGCTTTCGAGTTGCACTTAAGAAAAGTTTATCCAACAAGAAACATTTTATCAATGCGTGAGACAGACACAATATCTGGACAAGAGTGTTTGGACGTACAGAAAAAAACTGATGGTTCTGTAAACATCATAGGTGAGGTTGCAACTGACCCCGTAGCATCTTGGATGATTCAATCTGCACAGGTTGCATCTAAATTCACATTATTTACTCACCATGCTAAAACATTCCCAGACTTAGTAACAGCTCTACGTAACTCAATGTTAAGAGCAGGAGTATTTAAAAATGAAAAAACAGCAGAAGAGCAGGTAGTACAAGTATTAAACTTTGATATACATCTACAAAAAGACTTTAGAGGTAGAAGATATATAGAAAGAGTAACAGAATGTATTCCAGTAGTTGACAAAAAAAGATATGACCATGACTACAAAGGTGAAAAAACTATGGATGGAAAAGTTCAAAAATTCTTCGAAAATGCAACAACATATTTTTCAAAGATAACAGAACAAAATTTATATAGATATCAAAATGTATTAGAATATGTTGACGGAGAATATCAAATAACAAATAAGATAACAGACAAAAATTTAGCTGAAATGAGAGCTAATATGGATGAATCTGACCTAGAAGAATTCGACAATTTTGTTGAAAAATATTGGGGAGATGAAATGAAAAAAACAAGAAAAACAAGAGTTGCTAAAACACAAGAGTAATAAAAACACAGGAGGTGTTCTTAGAACATGAGTACAGAGATGCTAAGATATATAATGATTATCACTGTAGTATTATTTGTGGGAATCATTATAGCATATTTTATCTTAAGAAAGATAATGGGTAAATCAGAATATGCAAAAATGAAAAAATTACAAGAGGGGACTAAAGCAGAAGGATTTTCATTAGACATTATGTATCAAAAAATATATATTAGGCTTATTAGGACACCTTTTCTAAAAAGATATTTATTCAAGCTAAGAAGAAGACTAGAAATAGTTAATATAGATGATGAATATACTACAAGAAAAGAAACTGCAAAAATAATGACTAGAGCTATTGGAATATTTTTACTAATAGCATTACTGACAATTATAATAACTCATAATAACTGGTTATTAATGATGATATTATTAATTTTTGAATTATTCGTTGTAGATACAATGGTGCAAGGAATGGTAGACAAAATTGATAATAATTTATTAAAAGAACAAATAGACTTTTTTGCAGAAATAAGACATGCATACCATGAATACAACATGGTAGAGGAAGCAATATATCAGGTATCATTAGATGATGAAAAAAATGTTTCTAAACAAGGTGAAAAGATTTATGAAATATTATGCTCAGATGATCCTGAAACAGAATTAGAAAAATATTATGATGTAGCTCCAAATGATTATTTAAAAGAATTTGCAGGTATATCATATTTAACACAAGAATTTGGAGATAGAAAAGGAGATGATGGATCTTCTTTATATCTAAAAAATGTTGACAATATAACACAAGAAATGCAATTAGAAATCTTAAAAAGAGATAAATTGAATTATGTATTCCAAAGTTTGGCATTTATCTCAATTGCACCAGTCCTTATGATAGAACCATTAAAATCATGGGCAGTATCAAATTTTGCTTTTACATCAGAATTTTATAATGGAAAATTAGGATTAATAGCACAAATACTAATAGTACTATTAACAGTAGTTTCTTACATATTAACTAGAAAATTAAAAGATAATGGTGGAGTTCAAGTTGCCATTGATCACAATGACCATCCTTGGCAAGAAAAAGTATATAAAATACCAGTATTAAAACAAATAATAAATTGTTTTGTACCAAAGCCAGGTTCAAAAGACTATAGAAAAATGCAGACATTGATGAAAGAGGCAGCGTCAAAAGCAAAAATGGAATGGATATATATAAATAGATTATTATTAGCAATTGTAACATTTGTATGTTCAATAATATTCTTTATAATACTGCATAAAGTAGCAATAAACTATATATATACCAATCCAACAACAAGACAAACTGTAATTGGAGCATTGTCAGAAGCTAACCAGAAAAAAGCAGAAAATTTGACAGAGCAAGATAATTATTTTTTAGATAGATTAAAAGGTAACTTGAAAATAACTCAGTCAAGAGTAGAAAGAGAAATGGTTAATTCACCATATTATGATGATGACGATGAAAATTTAGAAACTGACGCTGAAAGAATAATGAAAAAACTGAAAATTGTAAATTCAGAGCAGATGCAATGGTTTGAAGTTTTACTAGCATGTGGATTTACATTAATTGGATATATGGCTCCAGTATGGATGATGTATTTCCAAAAATTCATGAGAAAACTTGAAATGGAAAATGAGGTAATGCAGTTCCAAACAATTATATTAATGCTTATGAAGATTGAAAGAATAAATGTAGAAATGATTTTGGAATGGCTAGAACGTTATGCTAACATATTTAAAGAACCAATATCTAGATGTGTTAACAACTATGAAGCTGGTGCATGGGAAGCATTAGAAGAACTTAAAAATTCTATAACAAATCAAGATATGATAAGAATTGTAGAGAGTTTACAAGCAGCAGTAGAGAAAATTCCTATTAGAGAAGCTTTTGATGAATTAGATGCAGATAGAGATTATCACCAAGAAAAGAGAAAAGATACTAATGAGCAATTAGTATCAAGAAAAGGATTGATAGGTAAAGGTGTAGGTTTTGCACCAATGGTTTGCTTATTTGTTGGATACTTAATAATACCATTAGTTGTAATAGGTTTAACAACTATGACAACAACATTTAGTCAATTAAGTGCTTAAACAAACATGGAGGTTTTAAATGGAAAATGTAACTAAAGCATTAATTATGGCAGCAGGAATATTATTATCGATAATGATTTTATCATTGTTAGTGATATTCGGAAGTAGATTATCAGGATATTTTTCACAAGAACATGACTCAAAGATTATAGAGCAAGATACAAAATTTAATGCACAATTTGAAAATTATAATCAAGAAACAATAAGAGGAAATGAACTTATGTCTGTAATGAATAAAGTTGTTAATTATAATACAGAAATAGCGGATACAGAAAAATATGAGAAGGTTATAATGTCTGTTGATTTTAAAGGAAAACAAGATAGTTTTAAATATAATTCTTCTGATACTAGTATATTTAGTGGAAAAGTAGGTAGTGATGGAAGTTTAAAAAATACTCAAGCCTCAGACAATAATTTGAGTAAAATTACATCAATGCCTACAGAATTACCTAATCAAGCAGGAGTAGAAGAAACTCAATTACAAAGATTAGCAGCAGAATTACAAAATATTGATATAAATACGTCTGAATCTGGCAAAGTAGAGCAAAGAGATAAAAAGCTTAAAAGTATTTTAGGCAGAGTTCCTAATTCTACAGAAATAACAAACATAATTAAAATTACAAAACAATACTATCAATATACACAACTGAAAAGAGCGATGTTTACATGTAAATCAGTAGGACACAATACAAATCAAACAGGAGCTAGAGTAAATTCAATAACATTTGAAATTGTAGTAGAAAATGGTAATGTAAAGTTTGAGTAAATGAAAGGAATGTATATATGGAAAACGCTGCTAGAGCCTTGTATATATCTGCAGGAGTATTAATTGCAGTAATGATTTTATCATTAGCAGGAGTTTTATATTCTAGTATGCAAGGATATGTACAAGAATCAAATAATGAAATAAAACAAAACAATATTAGTGGTTTTAATACAAAATATCTTAACTATGTTAACTATACAGGTGGAACACAACAATTTGAGTTAACAATACAAGATGTTGTTACAGTTGCAAGTTCTGCATATGAAAACAATAGTAAGTATGAAGTAGATACATCACAATGGAGTGCTGGTCCTGATGCTTTGTATGTGCAAGTGAATTTGGGAACAAGTAGAATAGATCAAACCATAAATGACAAGAATGCTGAAAATAATATGATCAATTTATTAGAAAAAAACAAAGAAAAAAAGTATAAATGTGAATCAAGTGATGTCTTAATTAGTCAATCAAGTGGTCAAGTTTATAGTATAAGTTTTTCAGCAATAAATTGAAAAAAGTTGCAATTTAATATATTAAGTGTTATAATGAGGTAAAAAGATGAAAAAAGGATTTATATGTTTTTCAATAGTAGTTATAATTGTAGCAATAGTAGGATATAGATATATTTCTTATAAAAATGAGGTTAAAACAATTGAAAGCGAAAATACAGATTTTGATAAATATAAAGACCAAGAAGTATATGGTTTAGAGGTTGCTTCGATGATTAACAAAGCAATTGATAAAAATACAAAAAATAAGATAGAAAAAGACGAACAAGGCAATTTTATACAAAATGACGAAAATTCTATTGAAATAGAAATATATATGACAGATAATGAAACTACATATAAAATGGAAACAATCTATAATGGTGGGACAGAACAATTTGTTCAATATTATAGAGATATAAAATTTAAATGTTCAAAAGTAGAATATCATAAAAAAACAGGCAGAATAAAATATATACTATTTGAACAACAAGAAAACAGTTAATAAAGTTCGGTAAGTTATTGAAATAATGCCGATTTTGAAATAAACAAAAGTTAATAAAGGAGGGAGAAACTATGGAGAATGCAACAAAAGCACTATTAATTGCAGCAGCAATTTTAGTAGCAATTTTAATTATATCTTTAGGATTAGCTGTATATAATAAAGCAGCAAATGCTACAGATTCAGCTGATTTATCACAAGCTCAAGTACAAGCTTTTAATGAAAAGTTTTTAAAATATGAGGGTACAAATAAGAGAGGTTCAGAAGTTAATGCTTTATTAGAAACAGTATTAAATCATAATATGACAACAGCAGATGAATCACAACAAATAGAAGTAACAGGAACTGTGACACTTGCAAAAGATGCAACATCAATAACATCTAGAGCAGCAACAAGTAAGTTATATTCAGTAACATGTACTAGAGGATCTGATGGACTTGTAAATGCAATTGCAATTAGTGGCGGTAATTAAGGATTAGGTTTATAATAAAAGTAAAATAAAAGAAAGGAGATATACTTATGGAAAATGCAGTAGAAGCTTTTAAGATTGCAGGATCAGTAATATTGTTTGTAATTGCATTATCCTTGAGTATATCTTCTTTGTCTACAGCAAATACAGCAGTAAGCGAAATAACCACAATGTATGATAAAGAAGCTAATTATACTTATATAAAACCATCATCTAATTTATCTAGAGTAGTAGGAATAGATGCAATAATACCAACAATGTATAATGCATATGAAGAAAATATTAAAATAGTTTTACTAGATGCAAATGGACAGCCACTTCCAATATATTATAAGACAAATCAATATGGAAGCAGAGTAGATTCTGATGGAAAACCAGTATCAAAAACTAGTTCAGAAGCTGTTAAAGTTAATTGCATTGACCTTTCTGAAGAAGGATTTAGTGCAACTGCAGATGCTGCTACAAATCATTTAAGTATGATATTAGCAGGACCTACTAAATGGGAAAATCAGTGGAAAAATTCTGATGCCGAAAATAAAGAAGAAATGCTAGATATGTTAGATGAAAAAAAATATGGAAATCAATTTATGGATGAATATTCTGGTGGATTCTACGAATATTTAGCAAAACATACTTTTTCTGAACAATTAGGACAATACTATCAAGGAAGTGACTCAACAAAAATTAAGAAAAAAGTAATTGTATACAAATTAATTAATTAAGGAGAAAACATGGAAAATACGCCAATGGATATAATAGGAATAATGCTAGGGGCAGTATTAATGTTTATTGTTCCATTGTTTTTAGTTGCTGATAGAGCAGATGATATTTCTCAATTATCAGCACAAACAACAACAGCAGAATTTATTAATGAGGTAATAAAAGAGGGAGCTATTACTTCAGACAATTATCAAAGATTTACATCGACATTATTTTCATATGGAAATACCTTTGATATAGATTTAGAAGTAAAAATATTAGACAAAACAACTTCAAAGTTGGTTACAGATGCTAACATTCAAGAAATCGGAAACAATTCATATTATTCATTATATACAAGTCAGGTTGAAGATAAAATAGGACTATCATCAACAAGCGAAGGAAATAATAAATATGGTAAACTTATATTAAAACAAGGAGATCAAGTTTCTGTTACAGTAAGAAATAGTAGTAAAACATTATCACAAACACTAAAAAATATATATTATAATATTACGGGAACTGATATTCACATAATAGTTGCGGCAGCATCTGGAACAGTAGCAATAAATGGTTCAACAGGAACAACATAAAAGAGTGATTATTTAAATTTGAAAATAATCATTCTTTTTTTGGTGCGTATAATTTTAAATTGGCAAATTAAGGAAAAACAAAAAATAACTCGTATAAAAATAAAAATTAGTACAAATAATAAAAGTGAAGGAGTGAAAAAAGATGAAAACACTCAAAAAAATTCTTTTTTTATTTATATTAATTTTTTTATATATGTTTGTATTAACAAGAGGTTACTATCCAGAAACAATTGCAGTAAAAGGAGAAGAAGTAAAAATTTCGGACATACAAGTTATACCATTAGGAGAAGTAGCTGGAATAAAATTATATACTAGTGGAGTATTAGTCGTAGGAACATCTTCAATAGAAGGAGCTGATGGGCAAGAATATAAACCATATGAAAATGTTGATATACAAGAAGGAGATGCTATAACATCAATAAATAATCTTATTATAAATAATACAGAAGAGTTAATAGATGCAATAAATTTATATGAAGGTCAACAAATATCTGTAAAATATGTAAGAAACAATCAAGAAAAAGAATGTAAAATAACACCAGTTAAAGATAAACAAGGAACTTATAAAATTGGCTTATGGGTTAGAGATAGTGCAGCAGGAGTAGGAACAATAACATTTTACAGTGAAGATACGCAAACTTTTGCAGCATTAGGACATGCTATAACAGATATTGATACAGGAGATATAATACAAACATCTTCTGGAGAAATAGATAATGTGCAGATTGTTTCACTTATAAAAGGAAAAGAAGAACAACCGGGAAAAATTCAAGGAACAATAAAACAAAATAGTATAATTGGAAGTATTTATAAAAATACACCATATGGAATATATGGAATAATAAAAAATCAAGAAAATATAAATATTGATAATTCTAAAAAAATGTATGTTGCAACGAGACAAGAAATAAACTTGGGTGAGGCTAAAATATTATCAAATATTGATGGTCAACTTAAAGAATATAAAATAGAAATACAAAGAACATATTTAAATAATAATTATGATAATAAAAGTATGGTAATAAAAGTTGTAGATGATGAACTATTAAATAAAACTGGAGGGATAATTCAAGGAATGAGTGGCTCTCCAATTATACAAAATGGAAAATTTATTGGAGCAATTACACATGTATTTGTTAAAGACCCTTCAATAGGATATGCTGTTTTTGCAGACAAAATGATAAGCGAATTAGAATAATGCACATTTGGGACCGGTTCTCTGCTGTGCATTTTTTATTTTGCACATTTAAGAACCGGTCCCAAATGTGCAATTTTATGTTAATATTTGCCTTTGACTTAATTACTAAAAAATAGTAATATAAAAATAGAGTGTTTTAATGTATTTTATTGACAAAAAAATGCACTTTATATATAATGTAGGCAATTAAATTACGGGAGATGAAAGAATGAAAAATTTAAGAAAAACTAATGTAAAAAAGATTATAAGTATAATGATAATTATTATTTCTATAATAAGCTTTTCAGCAATTCTTTATGCAGCAAATACAATTATAATAAATCCAAAAACAATTACATTTGAAGATTCAAATTTGTATGATTCAATAAAAAAGCAATTAAGTGCTAAAAAAATATCATATAATGGAAATGATGTTGAAAAAACTATCGAAATAGCAACAAAGGATATAGAAGACATAGAAGAATTTGACTTATCAACATCAACGATATCTAACTTAGCAGGGTTAGAAAATTTTGAAAATTTGGTTACTCTTAATTTGTCTAAAAATGTAATAATAGTAGCAAATCCATTAAAACAATTAAGTAAATTAGAAAATTTGAACATATCAGAAAATCCAATTAATACAGAAATATTATCTACAATATCAGAGTTAACAACACTAAAACAATTAAGTGTTAGAAATACACAGATGAATGGAGATCAACTAGATTATTTTAAAAACTTAAATAATCTAGAAACATTAATATTAGCTGGTAACAATATAAGTGCAATAGAAAAGATTTCAGGATTAACAGGTCTTACTCAATTGGACATTTCAGTAAATACTAGTTTTACTGATTTTGGACAAGTAACTTCATTTGTAAATCTTACAGGATTAAATATTTCTGGAACAGGCATTACAACATTTGAAGGAATAAAAAATCTAACAAAACTTGAAAAACTATATGCTGCTGATAATAATGAGATAACTACAACAGCTGGAATTAACCCATTATTTGAAACACAGAGAGTTACTAAAACAGATGATGAAACAGGAAAAACAGAAATAGTTACAGAGCCTGTTTTAAGTCATTTAACAGTATTAAATTTAAGTAGTATAGGGGTTGATACAAAAAGACCATCTATAAGTTTTAGTAATATTGGAAAATTAACTACATTACAAGAGTTACATTTAGCATCAAATGAGATTAGTAATATATCTGGTGTAACTAATTTGATAAATTTGAACTATTTGGATTTACAACATAATAAATTAACAACAAGTGCAATTCAAAGTCTTATTCAAAAGAAAAACAATGAAGTAGTAACAGAAAATACATTATTGGCAGAAAAAATAGATTTAAAAGGAAATGAAATTGTAGATATTGGAGTTTTTAATGAGTATCCAGCAGATATCAAATGGTTAGATTTATCAGAAAATCATATTTATGATATAACACCACTAGAAAAACATAGTTTTAGTGAAGCTTTATTCTTGAGAGACCAAGATATAACTTTTGGATTATTTAATAAAACAGTAAATATTAATCATTATATAATCTTACCAACAATATTTACATATAGTAAAGATACAAATGGATTGATATATTCTGAAAATGTAGAATTTGAGTATACAGATGGGGTAACTTTAAATCCAGATTATACAAATCCATTAGAATATAATGTAATCATAAATCATGATAAAACATCAAAAGATGAATTATCAGTAACATTGCGTGGTGGTGTTGCAGATGGAACAGTTTTACATTTTAAAATAGGTTCAAAAGGAAATGTTAATTGCTTAATAGAATCTTTATTGTTTAAAGACAGTAATCTTAATGTAGCAATATACAATAAGTTACAAACTGTAACTTCAATTAAGTATTTTGAAAATATACCATTAATAATTAATGTAAATAGAGATGCTGTAGATGCAATAAAAGAACTAAATTTGCAACATACAGATTCATCAGCAGAAAAAATTAAGGATTTAACAGGATTAGAAAACTTTTATAATTTACCAGTATTATATTTACAAAACAATGATGTTTCAACAATAGAGCAATTGGCTACATGTACTAAATTACAAACTTTAAATTTAGCAAGTAATTCAAATATTGCAGACAATAATAATTCAATAAGTAAAATGACAGCATTAAGTACTTTAAACTTATCTAATACAGGAATGACAAATATAGATACTTTAAATGAATTAATAGCAACAAAGAAAAATAAAATGGCAATTTTAGATTTATCAGATAATGGTTTGGCAAATATTGAGGGATTAGAAAATCTTACAACACTACAAAATTTAGCAATTGCTAATGAAAAATTAACAGATGAAAATATAGCAAAATTAAACACATTAACAAATCTAAAAACTTTGAATATAAATGGAAATCAAATAAAAAATATAGATGCGTTATCTGAGCTTAGTCAACTAAAATATTTATATTTTAATAATAATATGGTTGAAAGTTTAGAACCAATAAGAGGAAAGATGTTTTATGATTTAGAATTTACTGGAAATAAGGTAAAAGATATCTCACCACTATCATCACATAGGACAATTAACAATTTAAAGATGGACAATAATCAAATAGAAGATGTTACAATATTATCTGGAATTTCAATGTCTGATGAACAAAATCTTTCAGTAACAGGACAAAAAATTGTAAGAATATTAGATAATGATGCAACTGGTCAAGTTTCAATACCATTACCACAAATATTTAGGGCATCACAAGAAAGTGGA
Source organism: uncultured Clostridia bacterium (assembly GCA_934149155.1). GTDB lineage: Bacteria > Bacillota > Clostridia > TANB77 > CAG-508 > CAG-269. Next base: position 19,651 of record CAKPDZ010000022.1, read on the forward strand.
AATAAAATATATTCTAGTACAGAGTTATTATTAACAAAGTGCGAATTAGATGAAACTAGAGAAAATATAATAATAGATACAAATTCATTAAATGATGAAGTTGCTCAAGTTGAGATTATCTCTGGAAAAGCTAAAGGAACAAAATTAGTTATATCAGCTCCAATAAAAGCTGAAATTACATATAATCCATCAAATGAACAAAAAACAAATCAAAATGTTACAGCTACAATATCATTTGCTAATGAAAATGACAGACAAATAACAATTACAAACAATGATGGAGAAAAGGTATATACATTTGAACAAAATGGAGAATTTATATTTGAATTTATAGACAAATATGGAATTGAAGGGGCTGCAACAGCAAGTGTTCAAAATATAGACAAAGAGGCACCAAAAGTAATTGCAGTGACTTCAGAGCAAAAAGAAAATGTCGTTGAATATACATTAGAATTAAGTGAAAAAATTCAAGATATAGAAGGATGGAATCAAATAGAAACAGCAGAGGGAAGAATATTTATATCAAAGACATATACGGAAGACACAGAAGAGGAAATTCAATTAATAGATGAAGCTGGTAATGTTACTAAATATCCAATTAATATACAGATAGTACAAATTACAGATATTATAACATCTGATAATCTTAAAATATCAGAAGACGAACTTACAATTAAAGGTATAAATCCAAAAACTACAGTTAGCAATTTTAAAAATAATATTAATGCAGAAATGGAATATCAAATTTTAGATAAAAATGGTAAGATAATTTCAAATACAGGCAAAGTAGGAACAGGTTGCCAAATAAAAATGCAAAGTGGTAAAATTTATACAATAATTGTATGGGGAGACTTAGATGGAGATGGACAAATTTCATTAACAGAGTTGGCAAAAATTTCTAAAATAGGTGTAAATAAAATTGAACCTACAAATTTAGAAAAATTAGCAATAGATATGAACGCAAATGGAAAAATAGAATTAAGCGAATTAGCAGCAATTGCAAAATTACAAGTTAAATAAAAAGATTACAAGAGAGGGGAAAAGAAAAAATGAAAAAGATTCTAATTAGTTTTTTATCAATACTATTAATTAGTATAGTTATGATGGGGACTGTATATGCAGCCCAATTAGAAACAACAATAGATATTACTGCAAATGTTACAGAAGTTTCTGCAGGAGATAAAGTAGTATTTACATTTGCTCTAAAAAATGTTGCAAATGCAAAAGATGATTCAATTGGAGCAATAGAAGGTGTTGCAACATATGATACAAACTTTTTTGAATTAGTTACAGGAGTTACAAACACATCATTCTCAGCTGGTGGCGAATCTGGTTCAAAATTTAATGTATTATGTGGAGGTGCAAAAGAAGGAGAGACAGTTGCAATTCTTACATTAAAAGTAAAAGATAATCCAACAGGAAGTGGAATTGTTAAATTTACAGAATTAGCAGCTTCAGATGGCGATGTTGATAGAGGCGATGAAGCTATTGCTAAAACAGCAGATAAATCAATTGAAATAAAATTAAAGTCTACAACACCAACAGATCCTACAGACCCAGAGAAACCAGATGATAATACTGTTGCTGTAACAGGAGTTACAGTAACACCTGTTAGTGCAAAAGTAAAAGTCGGAAAAAGTACAACATTTGTAGCAACAGTGGCACCAGAAAATGCAACAAATAAAAAAGTAAAATGGAGCTCAAGTGATGAATCAATTGCAACTGTAAACGAAGATGGAGTTGTAACTGGTGTAAAAGAAGGAACAGCTACTATTACAGCGACAACATTAGATGGAAGTAAAACAGGAACAGCTACTATAATAGTAGAAAAAGAAGAGCAACAAACACCAACAGATGATGAAACACCAGACGATTCAAACAATAATGCGAATACAACACCAAGTAATCCAAGTTCTGACCAAACAGTTACTATCGGAGGACAAAATAATGATCCTACAATAGCAACAACAGAAATACCAAAAGCAGGAATTAGTATACTTTTATTAATAACAATTATTGCTACAGTAGGAGTTTCAGTAATTATTTATAAGAAAAATCAAAAACTTAAAGATATAAAATAAATATAAGAAAAAGACATTCAAAATCTGGTGATACCAGAAACAATGTCTTTTTTCTTGCAAAACAGTTAATCAATATGATATAATTAGATAGTCAAAAAGGAGCAAATAAATGAAGATATCAAATATATTTAAACATATTAATTTAGTTGTGCATCATAAATGGTTAGTATTTAAATTATGCTGTAAAGTTGGACTTCCATGGAGAGGATTTATGCATGATTGGTCAAAATTTTCACCAACTGAGTTTTGGGAGAGTGTGAAATATTATGATGGTCATAAAAGCCCAATAATAGTATGTAAATCTATTAATAATTATTCAGAAGCATGGTTACACCATAAAGGAAGAAATAAACATCATTATCAGTATTGGACAGATTTATCATTACCAGAAAAAGTTGTAATAATGCCATATAAATATGCAGTAGAAATGGTATGTGACGAATTAGCTGCCGGGATAACTTATAATGGAAAAAATTGGACTAATAATACGCAATTGGATTATTATATGAATAAAGAGAGAAAGAATTTAATAAATTCACATATAGATAATTTTTTAATTGCAACTTTTTTAGAAGTAAGCAAAAAAGGAATAAACACTACATTAACAAAGAAGAATATGAAAAAAATATATGAAAAATATTGTATTAGAATGGAGAATTTAGATGAGAATAAGATTTAAACCTTGGGCAAGACCTGAGTTAGAAGCAAGCTGTTTTTACAGAGACAATCCAGAAGAATTAAAGAATAAATGGATAGGTGAATTTAAGAATCAACAAAATCAAATACATTTGGAATTAGGGTGTGGAAAAGGTCAATTTATATCACAATTAGCAGTGAAAAATCCTAATATTAATTATATTGCTATAGATTTAGTTGATGCAATGTTGGGATTAGCTAAAAGAAATGTAGAACAAGTATATCAAGAAAAAGAAAGAGAAATAGATAACATTATATTAACTAGATTTGATATAGAAAGAATTATGCTAATTTTAGGCGAAAAAGATAATATAAATAGAATATATATTAATTTTTGCAATCCGTGGCCAAAAGGAAAACATAGAAAAAAAAGACTAACACATACAAGACAACTTGAAAAATATAAAACATTTTTAGCTCAAGATGGTGAAATATATTTTAAGACAGATGACGATGATTTGTTTAATAGTAGCTTAATATATTTTGAAGAATCAGGCTTTGAAATTTTAAATAAAACTTATGATTTACATACAGAGCCAATCTGGGAAAATAATATAGAGACTGAACATGAAAAAATGTTTTCTGAACAAGGAATAAAAATAAAAGCATTAATTGCAAAAAATTCAAAAAATATAGGTTTAAAATAGATATGTCACAAATACATTGAAAATAAAATATTGAAAAGAGAGCACAAAAATGATATTGT
>CAKPDZ010000023.1 GCA_934149155.1 uncultured Clostridia bacterium
TTGATAGGTTGGAGGTGTAAGTGTAGTGATACATTGAGCTGACCAATACTAATAAATCGAGGGCTTAACTATAATTTTAAAAAAGTAGTCCTAATACAATTTCATCTATGTATTTTTGAGTGTGCTTTTATTGAATGTAAATATAGTGTATAATTTTAAAAAAATTGTAAAAAATATCAATAAAGTATTGCAATTTTAAAAAAGGTATAGTATAATTACATTCGTATTAAGTAGATATTAATTTTCTAGTGACGATTACATGGAGGAAATACCTGTTCCCATCCCGAACACAGAAGTCAAGCTCTAATGTGCCGAAAATACTTGTGGGTTACCCTGCTGGAAAGATAGGTTGTTGCTAGTTTTATATATTCCTCTTTAGCTCAGTTGGTAGAGCGCTCGGCTGTTAACCGATAGGTCGTTGGTTCGAGTCCAACAAGAGGAGCCAAGATTAAGGTAAACATATAGTTTACCTTTTTTTGTATTTTACATTAAAACAACTTAATTTAGTATTGATAAATAATTATATTTGTGATATATAGAGAGAATAGAAAAAAATGGAAAGAGGTAATTATTAATGCTAAAGAACATATTAAGGACAGAATATATAAAAATAAATGAAGAGTGTAAAGATTGGAAGGATGCAATTAAACATGCAGGAAATATATTATTAGAAAGAAATATTGTAACAGAAGAATATATAGAAGGTGTAATAAAAAGTGTTGAATTATCTGGTCCATATGTTGTGGTAGCTAAAGGAATTGCAATACCACATTGTTTAGGAAGTAAAGGTGTTAATAAAAATGCTATAACATTAATAACACTAAAAGAACCAGTAAACTTTGGAAATCCGAAGAATGACCCTGTATATTATGTTTTATTATTTGCAAATACTGATTTTGATTCACATATTGAAGCATTAAGTGCAGTTTCTGAGTTACTTCAAAAACCAGAATTTTTTGACATATTAAAAAATGCAAAAATACCTCAAGATATTATAAATTATATTAATAAGAATGAAGGTTGATTATTCTAATGAAAGGAATGAGATAAAAATGGATACTATAGAAAATTTAAAAAAATTAGCAAATGAAAATAGAAAGAAAATAATAAAAATGATATATGAAGGAAAAGCAGGACATCCAGGAGGTTCATTATCAGTAATAGATATGTTAACTGCTATATATGAAATGGACGTAAACTTTGATGAAAATCCACGTAGTAAGGTTGTACTATCAAAAGGACATGCTGTACCTGCGCAATATGCAGTTTTATGTTCAAAAGGAATAATTAAAGAAGAAGAATTAGGAACATTTAGAACAATTAATTCAAGACTTCAAGGTCATCCATATACAGGAACTATTCCGGAAGTTGATGCTACAACAGGATTATTAGGTCAAGGGCTTTCTATTGCTGTAGGTATGGCTATTGCAAAAATAAATAATAATGATAATCATCATGTATATGCAATATTAGGTGATGGAGAGATGCAAGAAGGTCAAATTTGGGAATCTTTATTGCAAGCAGCTCATTATAAACTAAATAATTTAATTATAATTATAGATTATAACAAATTGTCTTCATTTGATGCAGTAAATGATTCAATGAATTTAGAGCCACTAGAAGACAAAATAAGAGCATTTAATTATCATGTAATAGAATTAGATGGCAATGATATGAAACAGGTTGTAAATGGATTAAATGAAGCATATTGCGTAAAAGATAAGCCAGTGGTAATAATTTCTAATACAATAAAAGGAAAAGGTGTATCGTTTATGGAAAATAACCCTAAATGGCATAGTGGAGCTCTTTCAGATGAAGAATATAAAATTGCAATGCAAGATTTACAAAAGGAGGAAAGATAAAGATGGAATATAAAGAAGTTTGTTTAAGAGATAAAATAGGCGAATTTTTATGTGAGTTTGCTGAAAATGATAGCAGAATTTATGTTATTGATAGTGATTTAGCAAAATCAACAAAAACTTTAATATTTAAAGACCAATATCCAAATCGTTTTATACAAGCTGGAATTGCAGAGGCAAGTGCTATCTCTATTGCAGATGGACTTGCTGCTGAAGGACAAATTCCCTTCTATGTAAATTTTGCAACATTTGTAACAGGAACTGCATGGACACAAGTTCGTCAGTCAGCATATGCAAATTCAAATGTAAAGTTAATAGGAACATATGTTGGAATGGATAATGGACCAGATGGTGCATCACATCATGCAAATGAAGATATTGCACTTATGAGAATGATTCCAAATATGAAGGTATTAGTTCCATCAAATGTAAAAGAATTAAAACAAGCAATAAAAATTGCAATTGATTATGATGGACCAGTATATATTAGAGCAACAAGGGATACTGTCCCAGATGTTGAATTAGAACAAAATGCAGAAGTAGGAAAATCAATTATAATAGAAGATAATGGAGATGATTTTGCATTAATATACGAAGGAACAACTGCAAGTTTAGCATATAAATCTTTCCAAGCGCTAAAAGAAAAAGGATATAATGGAAAACTTATAAATATTTTTTCAATTAAGCCAATTGATGAAAATCTAATTAATAATTTAGCTTCGGAAGTGAAAGGAATAGTAACATTAGAAAATCATTCAATTTTAGGAGGTCTTGGCGGAGCTATAGCAGAAGTGATTGCAAAAAAATCAATACATGCTCCAATTGAATATGTTGGAGTTGAAGATGTATTTACAGAGTCAGGAAAGGCAGCTGATGTAAAAGCAAAATATGGATTAAATATGGAAAACATAATAAAAAAAGTGGAAAATTTTAAATAAAAAGTTTAAAAATTCCAAAAGTGTGATATAATATTAACGACAAAAAGAGAAGAGGAGGAATTATTATGGATACAAATAAAAAAGTAGTATTAGTAGGAACAGGATTTGTAGGAATGAGCATGGCATATGCCATGATGAATCAAGGAGGAGTAGACGAACTTGTACTAATCGATGTACTAAAAGATAAAGCAAAAGGTGAAGAAATGGATTTATCACATGGGCTACCATATGCACCTCAAAAAATGGATATAAAAACAGGAGATTATTCAGAATGTAAAGATGCTAATGTTGTAGTAATAACAGCAGGTTTACCACAAAAACCAGGACAATCAAGATTAGAATTAGCAGTAGCAAATACAAAAATAGTAAAAGAAATAACAGAGCAAGTAATGGCAAGTGGATTTAATGGAGTATTTATAATAGCAAGCAATCCAGTAGATTTAATGTCATATGTTGTAGCACAAGTATCTGGATTACCAAATTCAAGAATAATAGGTTCAGGAACTGTATTAGATACAGCACGTTTAAGATATCTAATAGCAGAATATTTAGATGTTTCAAGTAAAAATGTACATGCATATATATTAGGAGAACATGGAGATTCATCATTTGTTCCTTGGGAACATTGTTATGTTGGATGTAAAAGAATAATAGATATAATGGAAGATAATAAACATCCAATGGAAGATTTAAAGAAAATACATGATGGAGTATGGCAAGCAGCATATGAAATTATTGAAAAGAAAAGAGCAACATATTATGGAATTGGTATGGCATTAAATAGACTTGTAAAAGCTGTTTTAAATGATGAAAATGCAATACTTACAGTATCAACATATCAAAATGGAGAATATAATCAAAAAGGTATGTATATAGGTGTTCCAGCAATAATTAATAAAAATGGTGTAAAAGAAATTTTGGAATTAAAATTAAATGAAGAAGATCAAGCTAAATTTGATCATAGTTGTAATATTATGAAAGAAAATATAGAAAATGAAATTAATCCAATATTAAATGCATAGAAGAAAATGAAGAAAGAGCTAGAAAGTTCTTTCTTTTTACTTGTTTTTTTCACAAAAACGGTATATAATAAGCACATTAAAAAATAAGAACGAGGAGGGTCATTATGAAAGTAAGTAAAGAAGAGATATTGCATATAGCAAATTTAGCACAATTAGAGTTAGAAGAAAATGAGATTGAAAAATATATGTTACATTTACAAGACATATTAAATTTTGCCAACATAGTAAACAATGCGCCAGTTGATAATTTAGAAATAACAATAGGGGCAAATGAGGCAAAAAATGTATTTAGAAAAGATGAAGTAAAGAGATTTGAAGATGTAGATAGTTTATTAGCAAATGCGCCAACACAAGATCAACATATGTTTAAACTACCAAAGGTGTTAAACTAATAAAGAGATAGGAGGAAGAACATGGATATTACAGAATTAACAGTACATGAGCTACAAGAAAAAATCAAAAACAAAGAATTAACAATAACAGAAATAACAAAAGCTTATGTAGATAGAATAAAAGAAAAAGAACCAGAAGTACAAGCATTTATAACAGAGCTAACAGAAGAAGGTATAAAGCAAGCAGAAGAAATCCAAGCTAAAATAGATAGAGGAGAAGAAGTCGGAAAATTAGCTGGAATACCAATAGGAATAAAAGATATAATTTGCACAAAAGGTGTAAAAACAACATGTGCATCAAAAATGTTAGAAAACTTTGTTTCACCATATGATGCAACAGTAATGAACAAAATAAATGCAGAAGAGATGATAGATTTAGGAAAATTAAATATGGATGAATTTGCAATGGGAGGTTCAACAGAATATTCATATTTTAAGAAAACAAGAAATCCATGGGATTTATCAAGAGTGCCAGGAGGATCTTCAGGAGGATCTGCAGCAGCAGTTGCAGCAAATATGGTACCATGGGCATTAGGAACAGATACAGGTGGAAGTATCCGTCAACCAGCATCATTTTGTGGTGTTGTAGGTTTAAAACCAACATATGGATTAGTTTCAAGATATGGTGTAGTAGCATTTGCATCATCACTTGACCAAGTTGGAGTATTCACAAAAGATGTACAAGACTGTGCAGAATTACTAAATGTAATTGCAGGACATGACGAAATGGATACAACATCAGTAGATGTAGGAGAAAAAGATTATACAAAAGCATTACAAAAAGATGTTAAAGGATTGAAAATAGGAGTTCCAAAAGAATTCTATGGAGAAGGAATAAATCCAGAAGTTAAAGCATCATTAGAAAAAGCAATAGAAGAATATAAGAAAATGGGAGCAGAAGTAGAAGAATTTTCATTAGATATTGCAAATTATGCATTAGCAACATACTATATAATTGCATGTGCAGAAGCAAGCTCAAATTTAGGAAGATATGATGGAATAAGATACACATATAGATCACCAGAAGCAAAAACTTTAAAAGAAATCTATAAAAAATCAAGAAGCGAAGCTTTTGGGGCAGAAGTAAAAAGAAGAATTATACTTGGAACTTATGTATTATCTTCAGGATATTATGATGCATATTACAAAAAAGCTCAACAAGTACGTACACTTGTAATGAATGAATTTAATAAAGCATTTGAAAAATATGATATTATAGTAACACCAGTATCTCCAACAACAGCATTTAAATTAGGAGAAAGATCAACTAATCCAATGGAAATGTATTTAGCTGATATTTGTACAGTTTCTGTAAATATAGCAGGACTTCCAGGAATGTCAGTACCTTGTGGTGTAGATAGCCAAGGATTACCAATTGGTATGCAAATTATAGGAAACAAATTTAGTGAAGAAACAATAATTAAAGCGGCATATTCTTATGAGCAAGCAACAAACTTTAGAGCAGAACATAAACCAACATTTAAAGGAGGTGCACAATAATGGCAAGAGAGGATTATGAAGTAGTAATGGGATTAGAAGTTCATGCAGAACTATCAACAAATACAAAAATATTCTGTAGTTGCCCAACAAAATTTGGAGCAGAGCCAAACACACAAGTATGCCCAATATGTATGGCAATGCCAGGAACATTACCAAAATTAAATGAAAAAGTAGTAGAATATGCAGTAAGAGCAGGACTAGCAACAAATTGTGAAATATCAAGAAACAGTAAAAATGATAGAAAAAATTATTTCTATCCAGATTTACCAAAAGCATATCAAATATCACAATTTGACAAACCACTATGTGAACATGGATATATAGAAATAGAAACAAGTAAAGGAAAGAAAAAAATAGGAATAACACGTATTCACATAGAAGAAGATGCAGGAAAATTAAACCATGATGACTTTGGAGGAGGAGCATTAGTAGACTTAAATAGAGCAGGTGTACCTCTAATAGAAATAGTATCAGAACCAGATTTTCGTTCAATAGAAGAAGTAGATGCATATTTGAAAAAGTTAAAATCAATACTAGAATATATTGAAGTATCTGACTGTAAAATGCAAGAAGGTTCATTTAGAGCTGATGTTAACACATCAATTCGTCCAGTAGGTTCAGAAAAATTTGGAACACGTACAGAAATGAAAAATATGAACTCATTTAGAAGTATTACAAGAGCACTTGAATATGAGATAGATAGACAAGTTGATGTTATTGACAATGGTGGAGAAGTTGAGCAAGAAACATTAAGATGGGATGAAGTATCTGGAAAAACATTTTCAATGAGAGACAAAGAAGATGCACAAGACTACAGATATTTCCCAGAACCAGATTTAGTAGCAATAAAACTATCAGAAGAATATATAGAAAATATTAAAAATAGTTTACCAGAAATGCCAGAAAGCAGAAAACAGAGATATTTAACAGAATATAAATTATCTGAAAAAGATGCAGGAATAATAACATCATCAAAATATTTGTCAGATTTATTTGAAAAAGCATCTGAGATTTGTGGAAACTATAAAGCAGTAAACAACTGGATAATATCAGATATATCTAGAATTTTAAATGAAACAGAAATGGATCCAATAGAAATACCATTTGATGCTAAGCAACTAGCAAAATTAGTAGAATTAATTGACAAAGGAACAATTAGTTCAAGTATAGGTAAAAAGGTATTGGTAGAATTATTTGAAAATCCAAGAGACCCAGAAGATATTATTAAAGAAAAAGGATGGATTCAAATTTCTGATGAAGGTGCAATAAAAGAAGTGGTAACGAAGATAATTGAAGCAAATCCACAATCAGTTGCAGATTATAAAGCAGGAAAAGAAAGAGCTTTAGGATTTTTAGTTGGACAAGCTATGAAAGAGACTAAAGGTAAAGCAAATCCACAAATGCTTAATAAAATGTTTGCTGAAGAGTTGAAAAAATAGTTTTCATATATGATTTTAGCATTTTTATAATAAAAGTTGAGATTTATGTAGATAAGTGTTATAATATAGTATGAAATACAATTTAGGAGGACTTATATTATGAACAATGGAATGTCAAAAGGATGGGTAGAAGATGAGAGCGCTAAATTGCTGTATCCTAATAAAATGATTGCCAGAATTGTATGGCGGAATGTTTTGACAGGAGAAAAGATTGTTAACAGATTTAACGAAGCTGGTGATTTAATCTATACCAATCGACGTTCTAGATAAGTTGTAAATGAGAGCCAAATGGCTCTCTTCTTTTTTTGCTCCAAATACTTGATTTTAAGCAGAAAATGAAGTATAATTTATGGGAAACTTTGAGAGAGAAAGGAAAGACGTAAAATGAAAGCAATAGAAATAAGAAATAAATATTTAGAATTTTTTAAAAAACATGGACACACAGTAATACCATCAGCACCATTAATACCAGAAAATGATCCATCAGTACTATTCACAACAGCAGGAATGCAACCATTAGTACCATATTTATTAGGAGAAAAACATCCAGCAGGAACAAGATTAACAGATTATCAAAAATGTGTAAGAACAAACGATATAGACGAAGTTGGAGATAATCGTCATTTAACATATTTTGAGATGTTAGGAAACTGGTCATTAGGAGACTATTTTAAAGAAGAATCAATCCAAATGAGCTATGACTTTTTAACACAAGAATTACACATACCAGTAGAAAAATTATCTGTAACATGCTTTGCAGGAGACGAAGACTGTGCAAGAGACGAATTAACAGCAGAATGTTGGAAAAAAGCAGGAATTCCAGAAGAAAGAATATATTATTTTGGCAAAGATGACAACTGGTGGATAGCAGGGGAAGAAGGCCCATGTGGACCAGATACAGAAATGTTCTATGATACAGGAAAACCAAAATGTTCAGAAGAATGTAATCCATCATGTGGATGTGGAAAATATGTAGAAATTTGGAATAATGTATTTATGGAATTCTACAAAGACCATAATGGAAAATATTCTAAATTAAAACAACACAATGTAGACACAGGGCTTGGGTTAGAAAGAATGACAATGTTATTAGAAGGAAAAGAAACACCATTTGAAACTGAATTATTTGCACCAATAATGGACAAACTAGTAGAGTTACAAAAAGTAGATAATATAGCAAGTAGAAGAATAATTGCAGAACACTTACGTTCAAGTATGATGATAACATGTGATGGAGGAAGACCAAGCAATGTAGATAGAGGATATATATTAAGAAGATTAATTCGTAGAATGGTTAGACATATGAACAAATTACAAATATCTTTAGATGAATTATCAACATTAATAGATATAAATGTGGAAAACTTAAAAGAATTATATCCAGCACTTGAAGAAAATAAAGAAACAATCAAATCAGTTATATTAGAAGAAAAAGACAAATTTGTAAAAACACTTGCAAAAGGTGAAAAAGAATTTGCAAAAGAGATAGAAGAAATAAAAAATCAAGGAAAAGATGTAGTACCAGGAAAAATGGTATTTAGATTATATGATACTTATGGATTCCCACCAGAAGAAACAGAAGAACTAGCTAGTGAAAATGGAATGAAAATTGATAAAGAAGGATTTGAAAAATTATTCAAAGAACATCAAGAAAAATCAAGAGCAGGTTCTGAGCAAAAATTTAAAGGTGGACTAGCATCAACAGGAGAAATGGAAACAAAATACCACACAGCAACACACCTTTTGAATGCTGCATTAAAACAAATACTTGGATCACATGTACATCAAAGAGGAAGTAATATAACTGCAGAAAGAATGAGATTTGACTTTTCACATCCGGCTAAAATGACAGACGAAGAGAAAAAGGCAACAGAAGATTTAATAAATGAATGGATTAAAGAAGCAATTCCAGTAGAACATCTAGAAATGAAAAAAGACGAAGCAATAAGACTTGGGGCAGAAGCAATGTTTATTGAAAAATATGGAGATATAGTTTCTGTTTACAAAATAGGAGATAAATCAATAGAATTGTGTGGAGGACCTCATGTGCACAATACTTCAGAACTAGGTCACTTTAAAATAAAAAAAGAAGAATCAAGTTCATCAGGAGTTAGAAGGATTAAGGCTATACTTGATTAAAAAGAGAAGAGGAAAAATTATGGATGAAAATTGTTTATTTTGTAAAATAATAAAAGGAGAAATTCCATCAAGCAAAGTATACGAAGATGAAGAAATATTAGCATTTAAAGATATCAATCCAGCAGCACCAATACATGTATTGATAATCCCTAAAAAACATATAGCATCATTAGCAGATATGGAAGATGGAGATGAAATGGTAATCAGTAAAATTTATAAGGTTATAAACGAAATTGCTGAAAAACAATGCTTTAAAGAAAATGGATATAGAGTAATTGTTAACTGTGGCAAAGATGGAGGACAGGAAGTTGGACATTTACATTTCCATTTGTTAGCAGGAAAACAATTGGGAGAAAAAATAGTTTAAAATACTACCATTTTATATAGATATATGTTATAATAGATTTATAAGGAAAAATTGAAAAATAATTACAATTTTTCAATTAAAAGTGGAGGTATTTGCATATGAGTAAAAAATATAGTAATTTTTTAACAGTACTTTTAGTAATAATTGTTATAGCAATAGTAGCAATTATAGGAGTTTTAGGATATAAATATTATGAAACATATATAACAAAAAACAATTCAGAAGATTTCGTAGACTCTTTTGGTGATGGACTTGAAAATTCAAATAAGGATACTGACAATAGTGAAATACAATTTGATGGAGTAGACGAAGGTGAAAGTTCTGAATCAGCAAATGGAAAAAAGAAACAATATAATGGATTTGATGTTGCAGGAACGATAGAAATTCCAGCAACAAATCTAAAATGTCCTATATTAGAACAATATGAATATTCACCAAAAGCACTAGAAACATCAGTAGTTGTATTATATGGAGTCGGCTTAAATCAACCAGGAAATACAACAATAGCTGGGCACAACTATAGAAATGGACTATTTTTCTCAAACAATAAAAAATTAAATGTTGGAGACAAAATATATATTACAGATTCAACAGGAAAGAGACTTGCATATACTATATATAATAAATTTGAAGCAGCGGAAAATGAATCAGATTACATAACAAGAGATACACAAGGTGCAATTGAAATATCATTAACAACATGTACAGATGATAGTAAAGCAAGAACAATAATATTAGCAAAAGCAGATGCATAAATCGAAGAGGACATGTTATAAAAGCACATGTCTTCTTTTTTTGTACAGATTTTGTTAAATTTTAAAGAAAGGGTTGCAATGGAAAAAATGAATAAAAAACAAGCAGAAAAGAGAATAAAAGAATTAAGAAAAACAGTAGAATATCATGCTAAAAAATATTATGATGATGATAAACCAGAAATAACAGATTTTGAATATGATATGATGATGTTAGAATTAAGAACATTAGAAAGTCAATATCCAGAGTTAATTACTAAAAGTTCTTTAACACAAAAAGTAGGGGGAACAGTAAAAGAAGGATTTCAAAAAGTAGAACATGAAGTTCCATTACAAAGTTTGCAAGATGTTTTTAATTTTGAAGAAATAGAAGCATTTGAAGAAAGGGTAAAAAAACAAGCAGATGAAAATGGAATAGCAAATCCTAAATATGTAGTAGAAACCAAAATAGATGGATTATCAGCAGCATTAGAATATGTTGATGGAAAATTAATTAGAGGAGCAACAAGAGGAAATGGACTAGTAGGAGAAGATGTAACAGAAAATTTAAAGACAATAAAAACAATTCCACAGGAATTGCCAGAAAAAATAAATATTACAGTTAGAGGAGAAGTATTTATTTCTAAAAAAGATTTTGAGAAAATGAACCAAGAAAGAGAAGAAAATGAAGAAGAGTTATTCGCAAATGCTCGTAATGCGGCAGCAGGTTCATTAAGACAATTAGATAGTAATATTACAAAAAATAGACCATTAGATATTTATATATTCAATGTTCAAAAAATAGAAGGAAAAGAATTTAATTCACATTTTGAAGAGCTTGAATATTTAAGCAAATTAGGATTTAATGTTAACCCTGTAAGAATATATTGTGATAATATAAAAGAAGTAATAAATGCAATAAATAAAATTGGAGAAGATAGAGAAAGCTTGACATTTGGAATTGATGGAGCAGTAGTAAAAGTAGATAATTTGCAATTAAGAAAAATAATGGGAACTACAAGTAAAGTTCCTAAATGGGCAATTGCATATAAGTATCCACCAGAACAAAAAGAAACAATCTTAAAAGACATAGTTTGTCAAGTAGGTAGAACAGGAGTAATAACACCAATGGCAATACTAGAACCAGTAAAAGTTGCTGGATCAACGATTTCTAAAACAACCCTTCATAATGAAGATTTTATAAAAGAAAAAGGATTAAAAATAGGTGATAGAGTAATAATTCAAAAAGCTGGAGATGTAATACCAGAAATTGTTGAAGCTGTTGTTTCTAAAAGAACAGGAGAAGAAAAAGACTTTGAAATGCCAAAGGCATGTCCTGTGTGTGGTGCAGAAGCAGTTAGAGAAGAAGGAGAAGCAGCAGTTAGATGTACAGGAATAGAATGTCCAGCAAAATTATATAGAAATTTAGTACATTTTGTATCAAGAGAAGCAATGAATATAGATGGACTTGGAGAAAACATTATAGGAGTTTTATTAGAGAAAAAAATGATTTCTAATATTGCAGACATATATGACTTAGAATTTGAAGATATAGCATCATTAAAGAAAAATGGTAAAAAATTTGCTCAAAATTTAATTGATAGTATAAATGCAAGTAAAGAAAATGATTTGTATAGATTAATTACAGCATTAGGAATTAGACATGTTGGAGTAAAAGCAGCAAAGATTTTAGCAAAGAGATATGAAAATATGGATAATTTATCAGAAGCAACAGTAGAAAGTTTAAGTATGGTAGAGGAAATTGGACCAATTGTGGCGAATAGTATAAGAGAGTTTTTTGAGCAAGAACAAACAAAAGACTTACTAAAAAGATTAAAAGATGCAGGTGTTAATATGGAAAGACAAAAGTCAGAAGATGAAGATGACAGATTTGCTGGAAAAACTTTTGTATTAACAGGAACTTTAGAAAAATATTCAAGAGAAGAAGCATCTAATATAATAGAAAAATTTGGAGGAAAAACTTCAAGTTCTGTATCAAAAAAGACAAGCTATTTACTAGCAGGAGAAGATGCAGGAAGTAAACTTACAAAAGCACAAAACTTAGGTGTACAAATTATTACTGAAGCTGAATTTGATGATATGTGCAAATAATTTTACATGGAAGGAATGAAAAGAATGGAAAACTATACATTTGAAGATATGTGGCTAGACTTAAAAAATGGATATCAAATTTATTACACATATGTACGAAATAGATATGTTTTATTTAGAACAGCCAAAAATTGTTATACACAAAAGTTAATAACAGATAATCCTAAAAATCCACAACCTAGAATGACAATGCTTACATTAAAAAGAGTTAAAGAAATTTTTCCTCACATGGAAGATATTGAATATAAAATTACTGGAGGAATAGAATAATGGAACTAATAGACGGAAAAAAACTAGCAAGTGAAATTAGAGCTGACTTAAAAAACAAATGTGATGAATTAAAACAAAAAGGAATAAATCCTAAATTTGCAGTAATAATGGTAGGAAATAACAAAGCATCCCAAGTATATGTAAGAAATAAAAGCAAAGCTGCAGAACAAGTAGGAATAAAATTTGAAGAATATTTGTTAGATGAAAATATAAAACAAGATGAATTAATAGAACAAATAAAAAGGCTAAACGAAGATGAAAAAATACATGGAATATTGCTACAAAGTCCAATTCCAAGACATTTAGATATAAATGAGGCATTTAGGACAATTGCACCAGAAAAAGATGTAGATGGATTTAATCCTGTAAATGTTGGAAAATTAAGTTTAAATCAAGATGCATTTGTATCTTGCACACCATATGGAATTATGAAAATGCTAGACAAATATAATATTGATTTAACAGGAAAGAATGTAGTTATTTTAGGAAGAAGTAATATTGTAGGAAAACCATTAATTCAATGCTGTTTAAATAAAAATGCAACAGTAACAGTTTGTCATTCAAAAACAAAAGATATAAAAAAATATACCAAAGATGCAGATATAATTATGGTTGCAGTAGGAAAAGCAAAATTTTTAACAGAAGATATGATAAAAGATGGAGCAGTAATAATTGATGTTGGAATAAACAGAAATGAAGATGGCAAAATAACTGGAGATGTAGATTTTGAAAACGTTAGCAAAAAAGCTAGTTATATAACACCAGTTCCGGGGGGAGTTGGACCTATGACAATAGCAATGCTAATGAATAATGTAATCAAAGCTGCAGAAGAAAGCAGTTCAAATAAATAGGTTTAGGGGCATATATAGATGAGAAATTGTCTATATATGTCTTTTGTTGTTATAGAGGAAGGAAGAAAATATGAAAATAGAAGAAATAACAATTAATTCGAAAGAATATCCACAAAAGTTAAAAGAAATATATGATCCACCACAAAAATTATATGTATTAGGAAATAAAAATTTATTATATCAAAAAGGAATAGCAATAGTAGGCTCCAGAGATGCTACACTATATGGTAAAAAAGTAGCATATAATTTGGCAAAAGAGTTAAGTCAAAATAAGTTAGCTATTATCAGTGGTCTAGCTTCGGGGATTGATTCATATGCACATATTGGAGCATTAGAAGGAGGTACTATTGCTGTATTAGGAAGTGGAATTGATAATATATATCCTAAAGAAAATATAGAATTAGCACGAGAAATAATAAGACATAATGGATGTATAATTTCGGAATATTCGCTTGGAACCAAACCAGAAAGATTACATTTTCCTCAAAGAAATAGAATAATAAGTGGATTGTCAGATGGAGTAGTAGTTGTTGAAGCAAGCAAAAAAAGTGGAGCGTTAATAACAGCAGAATTTGCGTTAGAACAGGGAAAAGAAGTTTTTTCTATTCCAGGAGATATTTGTAAAAAACAAAGTGAGGGAACTAATCAATTAATACAAGAAGGTGCAATTATTGTTACATCAGCAAAAGATATAATAGAAAATATTTATTAATCCATCTTGAAAATAAAATAAAAAATGTGTATACTAAAAATGTAAAATATACATAAGAGGTGAAAGAATATGGAAAACAATGGAATAGAAAGTTTAATTGAACTAATAAAAAGGATAGAAGTAACAGAAGATAATAAAAAACAAATTAATAAAATTAATAAATTAATAGAGCAAGAAGATTATTTAGAAGTAATAAAAATATTAAATGAATTAAAAAAACAAGGACAAATAAAATTAAAAGATGTTTCAATATTAGATTTAATGAGAGATAAAGAAGAAATATCTCAAGAAGAATTAGATGAAGAACTATTTAAAGAAGATATTATACCAGAAAAAAAAGAAAAGGAAAAAACTGAAAATAGTATATATCCAAAAGAATTATCAGATGAAGAATTAGAAGAACGATATATAGGACTATTATTAGAAAATCCTAAGGCAATATCAATGTATTACATTATACATGAAGATTGCTATTTTAAGAGTGATAAATTATTGAATTTATATAAAAGTATATTATTTACAGAAGGGCAAGCATATGCACCACAGATTGCCAAAAATGAATTTAACTTTGCAAAAGAAGGACCAGATACATATCAACAGAAAAGTGAATTAAAAGAAAAAGTAAAAAAAGGAAAATATAATTTTGAAAAAACATATGTAGAATTACGAAAGTTATTTGAAATAAGAAAAAATTATTTATCAAATCCAATAAAAGAAATGCAAGAACAAATAATAGGTATATTAAAATATGAATTATATAATCAAATGACAATACAAGAAGTAAAAGATGCGATTGTACAAATATTAACAACAGAAAAATTTAAAAGAGCTGTATTAAGTAGTGATATTACAAATTTTTTACTAACAGGAGATAATAGTTTAACAACAGGATTAAAATTACCTTTTCCAATATTAAGTGATGTATTTAAAGGTGTAAGAAAAGGAGAGACAATGGCATATGCAATGCCATCAAACTCAGGAAAAAGTAGATTTACTATAGATTTGGCTGCATATTTGGCATTTATACATAATAAAAAGGTTTTGATAATTTCTAACGAGATGTCAGAAGAAAAAATGAAATTATGCTTAATAACAACAGTTTTAAATAATAAAGAAATTCAAAAATTGCATGGGCAAAATATATCAAAAACAGAAGGGGAATTATTAGAATTTAAATTTAGGCCAGACCAAGGGATTGAGGTACAAACAGATGAAGATGGATTTGTGTTAAAACAAGAAAATGAATCACAAAATGAATTTGCAGGAAGACTTATAGAAATATCAGAAGAATTTAAAAGGACTGTAGCTGTAACAGAATGGATAGATAAGCAAATAAAAAATTCAATTTATTTTGTAAATATTACAAATCATACAAATGATGAATTAGAAAAAGTAATCTTAAATTATTATTATAAAGAAAAGATTGAATATATGTTTTATGATACATTAAAAACAGATACTGAAAATATTGGAAATGGAGAAGAAATTAAGAAAACTGCAACAATTCTTTCAAATTTAGCACAAAATTTAGGGATTTTTATTGCATCATCTTTACAATTAACAGAAAGTAACACTTTACCAATAAATTTAAGTGTTAATGATTTGGCTGTAAGCAGAACAGTAAAAGAAGTTTTAGACACATTATGCTTAATAAAGCAAATACATAACGAAGACTTAGATAAATATCAATATTCTTTAGAAGAAGTTGATACAGAATTTTTTGATTTGAAGAAATATAAAGATCCTGATGTAAGATATTATGCTTGTGTTGTTGATAAAAATAGAGCAGGTGCAAAACCTAAAGTTGTATTTAGATTGAATTTAGCATATAATATGTGGGAAGAATTAGGTTATTTAAGATTAAAATCATAAAGTTCTAATAAAGCTCCTATATGAATACAATTAAACAAAAGTATTCGTATGGGGGTTTCATAATGAAAAAAATAAATTCACACAATTACAATTCGTCAATAGCTGTTCATAAAACAATAGAAGAAAGAGCAACTAATTTGGCGCATTATATTATAGATTCAAAAGATACTGTTAGAGGCGCTGCAAAAAAATTTGGGATTAGTAAAAGTACGGTACACAAAGATGTAACAGAAAGACTAGAAGAGATAAATCCTATATTAGCTAAACAAGTTAGAGAGGTATTAGATGAAAATAAAGCTGAAAGACATATAAGAGGAGGAATGGCAACAAAAATTAAATATATGAAAAAATAATAAATATATTGCTTTTTTTTACAAAAGATATTAAAATATAATCACGGAGGAAAAAAAGATGAATGTAGTAATAGAAGACGAAAATAAGAAAAATAAAAAAATGAAAATATTTTATATAGGAATAATAAGTATATGTATAATTGCGATTGTGGTAGCAATAGTAATACAAGTTGTTAAAGGAAATGATGCAAGTGCGGCTGCGAAATTACCTCAATTAACAGAAAATCAAAAAGATCAACATAAAGAAGAATTTGAGAAAATATTTGAAAACAAGGTAAACTATTTAGAAAACAATAGTTATAAAATTTCAAAATTAGAAACTAATAAAGAAATTGTGTACATAGGATATCAAAATAATGAAAGTAAACTTAATGACTATGAATTAAATGTAAATATACCATATATTAATATAAACAATGATACAATAGAAGAATTTAATACACAAATAAAAGATATATTTGAAAAAAAGGCAAAAAGTATAATAAATACACAAAATAATAATGTCATATATACAGTAGAATATAGTGCATATATATCAAATAATATATTATCATTAGTTGTAAAATCAACATTAAAAGAAGGTATGAATCCTCAAAGAGATATAATTCAGACATACAATTATGATTTAACAAATCAAAAAAAATATACAATTGATGATATGCTTAATGCCAAAGGAATAACCAAAAAAGAAGCTAATCAAAAAATAAAAGAAGAAATAAAAACACAACAAGAAAGAACTGAAGAACTTGAAAAGTTAGGATATCCAACATATAAAAGAGATTATACTAGTGATATATATAATATAAATAATGTTACAGAATATTTTATAGGAAAAGATAATGCATTATATATAATATATGCATATGGTAACGAAAACAATACAAATGAAATGGATGTAGTAATAATGTAAAAAATAAAAAAACGGTCTAGTTTATACTAGGCCGTTTTTGAAAATAAAAGGGGATGTTTATTAATCAGTTCTTACTGACTATGCATATAGTATAACAACGAATTTTGTTCATTGTGTGAACTTAAAGTGAAAATTTTAACAAATTAAGGAGTTTCTTCAAGTGTTAAAGTTACTTCTTTTTCTTCACCATTTCTATTAATTTTTAATTTCATTGTATCACCAATTTTATGAGAATTTTTTAATTCATTTAATTCATCCATAGTTGTAATATCTTTATCATCAGCTTTAACTATAACATCACCAGATTGTAGTCCAGCTTTTTCTGCAGGTGAGAAGTTTTGAACTGTTTTTACATAAACACCAACAGTTAAATTATATTTTTTTGCTGTTGATTCATCTAAACTTATACCACTAATACCTATATAAGGTCTTAGAACTTTGTTGTGATTTATTAATTGATCTGTAACATCAAGAGTAGAATTTATAGGAATAGCAAATCCAATTCCTTCAACGCCACTACCAGATAATTTTAAAGTGTTTATACCTATAACTTTTCCTTCACTATTTACAAGAGCACCACCACTATTACCAGAGTTAATAGCTGCATCTGTTTGAATACAAGTGTATTTAGTTCCGTCAGATTCTACCTCTCTGTTAACTGCACTTACAATTCCTTGTGTAACAGTTGTATCTAACCCAAGAGGGCTACCAACAGCCATTACAAATTCACCAACTACAGCTTGGTCAGAATCACCAAATTCTGCAGCTGTTAATCCAGTTTTATCAATTTTTAAAACAGCCAAATCAGTTTGAGAATCTTTACCAACAATTTTTGCATCAAAAGTTGCATCATTTCCATATGTAGCACTATTTAATTTTACTTTTACAGATGTAGCATCAGAAATATCATAATATGAATATGAGTTAGAAGAACTTGTATCTACAACATGATTATTTGTTAAAATATAGCCATCTTCACTAATAATAATTCCAGAACCTGTGGCAGTAGCTGTTGAAGTTTGTGGTGTTCCAAATCCGAAAATTGAATTTGAAGTTGCTGTGTAAGAAACTTCTATACCAACTATTGAAGGTAAAATTTTATTTGCTGCAAATACAGCTGTATTAGAATAATTAGAAAGTGAAATTAAATTTGATGTTGTACCACTTGAAGTTTGAACTGTTGTGTTTGATGTTGTAGTACTTCCTGTTAATTTCTCTTTTATTGAAGGAACCCCAAAACAAGTTCCTATTACTAATGCACATCCCATAATACCACTTACAAATGGTACTAATACTGTTTTTCCGAATCCATTTGATTGTTTAAAATTAGCTTTTGAAGTTTTGCTTGAAATTACTTCAAATCTGTTTCCATTTTCATCCATTATAAGGACCTCCTCTTTGTATTTGTTTACTGCATATAGGATACACCACATTTGTGAAAAAATTGTGAAAATAATGTAAAAAACTGAAATTTTTCTTGAAAATAATACTTTCTACATATATAATATTAACAGAAAGGATGAAAAATATGAAAAACGAAAAAGGTGTAGCAATTCCAACATTAATAATTATAATTGCTATAATTATAGTTGTTGTAATTGTAGGAATAAAATATGGAAAGAAAATAATAAATGAAAACCAATTACAAGATTTAAGAACAGACATGCTAGTAATACAAGCAGATACCAAAAAAAGCTTAGAAGAAGTGAGCTTTCACACAGTTAATTTAGACAAAAATAAAGAAGAAGACTTAGCAAAAATAAATGAAGTAAAACAAGAAAATTTAAAAGGGATTCCTGTACAAGGAACTGATATTGAAAAAAGTATTCCAGATGGAATAACAATAGATGAAAATTGCTATTATTTAGATGAAAATGTTTTAAAAGATATGGGAGTTAAAGAAAGTGATTCAGAAAAATACGGAAATTATATAGTAAAATATGATTTTGAAAATATCAAAGTAGAAGTTATTAATACAAAAGGGTATGAAGGACAATATACATTAACAGATTTAATTGATGATTAATTCAATTTGAAAGGATACAAAAAAGTGAAAGAAAAAGAAGAAGCAAGACTAATATTATTAAAAGAACAAGAAAAAGAACTAAGAGAAAAAGGATTTAATACAATATGTGGAATAGATGAAGCAGGAAGAGGTCCTCTTGCAGGACCAGTAGTAGTTGCAAGTGTAATAATGCCAGCAGATTCTATGATAGAAGGAGTAAATGACTCTAAAAAAGTCTCTGAAAAAAAGAGAGAAAAACTATATGATCAAATTTTAGAAGAAGCTATAAGTTATGGAGTAGGAATTATAGGGCAAGATGAAATAGATGAAATAAATATATTAAATGCCACTAAAAAAGGATTAACAATGTCATTACAAGAATTAACTGTTAAACCAGATTTGATTATAGTAGATGCATTAAACCATATAGATACATTAGGAATACCATATGAATCAATAATAAAAGGAGATGCAAAATGCTACTCAATTGCAGCTGCATCTATTATTGCAAAAGTTACAAGGGATAGAATAATGAGAGAATGGGATAAAGTATATCCTCAATATGGTTTTGAAAAACATAAAGGATATGGTACATCTGCTCATATTTCTGCAATAAAGGAATATGGACTTTGCCCAATTCACAGAAAAAGTTTTACAACACATTTTGTGTAAAATTCATATCAACACTATTTGGACTTTAATGTTATTTAAGAATATAAATTATAACTTTAAATGAAATGACGAATGTGATTGAAGAAACTTTAGAAGTTCTATGCAATTTTATGGAAAGAGTTCACGAGAGTGGAAGGGTGCCATAAAATAAAGTAGAAATTCTTAAGTTTCGTAATGAGCCGAGGAATGTAATGCAAAGTTATAATTTATATTCTTAATAAGATAGAACATAAAATGTGTTGATAGTCATTTTATAGGGAGGTTACAAATGAATATATTAGATATAATTGCAAAAAAGAGAGATTCAAAAGAATTAAGCAAAGAAGAAATAGAATATTTTATAAAAGAATACACAAAAGGAAATATTCAAGATTACCAAGCTTCAGCATTAATCATGGCAATATATATAAATGGAATGAATGATAGAGAAATAACAGACTTAACTTTAGCAATGGCACATTCAGGGGAAGTGCTAGATTTGTCTTGTTTTGGAGAGAATGTTGTAGACAAACACAGTACAGGAGGAGTAGGAGACAAAGTATCAATAATATTATTACCAATAATTGCATCATTAGGAATACCTGTTGCTAAAATGTCAGGAAGAGGGTTAGGTTTTACAGGAGGAACTGTAGACAAAATGGAATCTATACCTGGATATAGAACAAATGTAGAAATAGAAGAATTTATAGAAGATGTAAAAAAAGTTGGGATAAGCATGATTGGGCAAACAATGAATTTAGCGCCAGCCGATAAAAAAATATATGCATTAAGAGATACAATTTCTTGCGTAGAAAATATTCCTCTAATAGCATCAAGCATAATGAGTAAAAAAATAGCAAGTGGTGCAAATAAAATAGTTATAGATGTAACAGTAGGAAAAGGAGCATTTATGAAAAATAAAGAAGATGCACAAAAATTAGCAGAACAAATGATAAGAATAGGAGAGCTTGCAGGAAGAGAAGTAAGATGTGTACTTACACCGATGGATGAACCATTAGGATATTCAATAGGAAATTCGTTAGAAGTAATAGAAGCAATAAACTTTTTAAAAGGAGATATGCCAAAAGATTTAAAAGAAGTTGTTTTAGAACTTGGGGCTAATATGCTTCAACTTGCAGGAAAAGGTGAAAATATAGAAGAAAATAAATTAAAAATACTAGAAAATATAGAAAATGGAAACGCATATAATAAATTTGTAGAAATGGTAGAAAATCAAGGTGGAGATATTTCTTTTGTAGAGGATACAACAAAATTTAAAAAATCAAAATATACTTTAGCAGTAGTAACAAAAAAGACAGGAAAAGTTACAGAAATAAATGCAGAAAATATTGGAAAGTTAGCATGTTATTTAGGGGCTGGAAGAATGAGAAAAGAAGATGAAATTGAACCTGATGTAGGAGTTGTTCTAAATAAAAAGGTTGGAGATGAAGTGCTAGAAGATGATTTCTTGGCATATATTTGTGCTAATGATGAAAATAAGCTAATTGAAGCAGAGAAAAGAATTTTGGAAATATATAAAATTGAAAATTAAACTATTTAAAGTCTTTTTTTATATTAATTTAAAGTAATTGAATTATATGGATTTTAGAAAATTAATAATA
>CAKPDZ010000024.1 GCA_934149155.1 uncultured Clostridia bacterium
TTTATTCAAAACACTTGAATAAGAAAAAGAGAAATGATAAAATACAAGAGTAACAAAAGAACATAAGGTAAAATTAGGTATATAGCTTAACTTTGCTCTTAGAGAGGATTGAATAAAAATGGGAAATATAGTTTTATTAGATGATTTAACAATAAACAAAATAGCAGCAGGAGAGGTAATAGAAAGACCAGCATCAGTAATAAAAGAAATGATAGAAAACTCAATAGATGCAGGAGCAAACAATATAACAGTAGAAATAGAAAAAGGTGGAATATCATATATAAAAGTAACAGACAATGGAAAAGGCATATCAGCAGACGATTTAGATTTAGCATTTGAGAGACATGCAACAAGCAAGATAAGATCAGCAGACGACCTAGACACAGTAACTTCAATGGGGTTCAGAGGAGAAGCATTAGCAAGTATTGCGGCAATCGCAAGAGTAGAACTAGTATCAAAAACAGCAGAACAACAAAATGGATATAAAGTAGTAGTAGAAGGTGGAAACATACTAGATAAATCAGAAATAGGATGTCCAAAAGGAACTTCAATAACAGTAACAAATCTATTTTACAATACACCAGTAAGATATAAATTCTTAAAAAAAGACTTTACAGAAGCAGGGTATATAGAAGATGCAATAACAAGAGTAGCACTAGTACATCCAGAAGTAGCCTTTAAATTGATAAGTTCTGGAAGAACAGTAATACAAACAAATGGAAATGGAGATTTAAAAACAGTAATATATAGTATATATGGCAAAGATGTTGCAAATGGAATAATAGATGCAGATTATACATATGAAGATATACATATAAGTGGGGTTGTTGGAAAACCAGAAATAGCACGTTCAAATAGAGCTTATCAAATGTTTTTTGTTAACAAAAGATTCATCAAAGACAAATCTTTATCATCAGCAGCGGAAAAAGCATATAAAGGAATGTTACCATTGGGTAAATTTAGTTTTTTAGTGTTAAATATAGAAATGAATCCAAGTAAAGTTGATGTAAATGTACATCCAGCAAAATTAGAGGTAAGATTTGAAGAAGAAAATATAATATTTAAGGCAATTTATCATACAATAAAAGAAGCATTATTAAAAGCAGAATTGGTTGCAAATACTGAGCATACAACAAGTGAAACAAGAGCAGAAAGCCAATTATTTAATAACCCAATAGTAAAAAATGAAATAAAGAAGGAACTAATAGCACCAATAAAAACAACAACATCTATACAATCAATACCAGCAAGAGAGACATCAATACAAACAACAAAACAAGCAATGCCACCAATAAAAGGCGAAACAATAGTAGAACAAATATTTAATGCAAGAAAAATAGCAGAACAACAAGATAATAATATAACAGATTTTTCTGAGACATCTAAAGACGAACCTAAGATAGAGAAAACTCAAGTAACAACATTAGATAATTCGATGGAAACATCAGAAATAGAAAAAAGTCAAGAAGTCTTAAAAAAGTTACAAGAAATGAAACAAAAGCTAATTCAAGAAACGCATGGAAATATAGAAACTCCTGAAATCATTAAAAATGAAAAAATTATAGAAAATGAAAAGACTGAACTTGATGTTCTAGTAGATGAAAATAAGACTTTTCCGAAATCAGAAATGAACGAAGTTCAAGAAAGTGAAAAACTTCAAGAATATCAAGCACCAGAAATAAGATATGAAGCAGAAGAACCAGTAGAAATTGCAAAAGAACCAGAAGTTGAATACAAAATAGAATCAGAAAAGATAGAAAATCCAATAGAAGTACCAGAAACTAAAATAGAAACAGTAAAAGAAGAACCAAAAACAGAAAGTGGATATTCAAAAGAATTTGAAGAAATGTATTTAAAACTATTTGGAACAAAACCAATAGCTAAAAAACAAGAAGTAGTAGTAGAAGAAAAACAAATGGATGATATAGCAACATTGGGAAACACATCAGTATTTGACAATATAGAAGAATATCAAAAGCCAAACTATAAATTTATAGGGATAGTATTTAACACATACATAATAATAGAAATAGACAAGGAAATGTATATAATAGACCAACATGCAGCACATGAAAGAATATTATATGAAAAAGTAAAAGAAAACTACTATAATGATGAAAATAAAAATTCGCAATTAATGCTATTACCAGATATAATAACACTTTCACATAAAGAAATGGAAATAGCAAAAGACAATATGCAAATGTTTAGAAAAGCAGGATTTATGATAGAAGAATTTGGAGAAAATACAATAAAACTAACTGGAGTACCAGAAGTATGTATAGACTTAGAAACAAAAGAAATGTTTATGGAAACACTAGATGAAATAGATTCAATATCAAGAACAGCAAAACAAGAAATTGAAGAAAAATTCATCTCAACAATTGCTTGCAAAGCTGCAGTAAAAGCAAATATGGCATTAAATAAAGAAGAGGTAGATAGTCTAATGAACGAATTATTAGCATTACCAAATCCATTTACATGTCCACATGGAAGACCAACAGCAATCAAAATGACAAAATATGATATTGAAAGAAAATTTGCAAGAAAATAGAGACAAAAAAGGAGAAGACATGAACAAGCCAAAAGTAATAGTTATTTGTGGACCAACAGCATCAGGGAAAACCGCACTATCAATAGAATTAGCACAAAAAATAAATGGAGAAATAATTTCAAGTGATTCTATGCAAATATATAAAGATATGGATATAGGTACAGCAAAGCCTACGAAGGAAGAAATGCAAAATATAAAACACTATTTAATAGACTTTGTTGAACCAAACCAAAGATACAGTGTAGCAGAATTTAAAAAAGATGCAGAAAAAGCAATAGAAGAAATATTACAAAAAGGAAAAACTCCAATTGTAGTAGGTGGAACAGGTCTGTATGTAGATAGCTTGATTTATGGGATAGAATATCAAGACATTGAATTTGATGAAAAATACAGAAAACAACTAGAAGAAAGAGTAGAAAAAGAAGGATTGGAAACATTATATAATGAGGCAAAAAACATAGATTCACAAGCAGTAGAAAAAATAAGCACAAATGATCAAAAAAGAATTTTAAGAATTTTAGAAATATACAAAGCAACAGGAAAAAATAAGACAGAACAAGAAATTGAATCTAGAAAAAACGGAGTAAAATACGATTACAAAGTTTTTGCTATAAATATTGACAGAGAAAAGCTTTATGAAAGAATAAATAAAAGAGTAGACATTATGATTGAAAGTGGATTAGTTGAAGAAGTAGAAAGTTTGCTAAAAAAATATAATGAATTTCCAACAGCAATGCAGGGGTTAGGATACAAAGAAGTAGTTGAATATTTACAAGGAAAACTATCAAAAGAAGAAATGATAGAAAAAATCAAAAGAGAAACAAGAAGATATGCAAAAAGACAATTAACATGGTTTAGAAAAAATAAACAAACAATTTGGATACAGCCACATGATTTACAAAAGATTTTAAATGAAATTTAAGTTCATTTAAGAAAGGAGCAAGATACTTGGGAAAAGGACAAAAAATAATAGCAATATTATCAGCAATAGTAATAATATCATATATAGCATATGCTGTATATTTATTAATAGTTCATTCTGATGACACATATGTTATTACTCAAGGAACAATCTCACAAGAAGATGAAAGTGTTGGCTATATAATAAGAGACGAACAAGTGAAAAAAATAGACAATTATACAAATGGAATTTATGCAATTGCATCAGAAGGTCAAAGAGTAGCTATAAATGAGCCAATATTTAGATATTATAGTGACACAGAAAAACAAATTACAGCACAAATAACTGAGATAAACTATAAAATACAAGATTTATTAGAAAAAGATAAAAATGTTACATCAGCAGATATAAAAGCTATAGAAAGTCAAATAGAAGATAAAGTAGAAAATATAAGCACATTAAGTAATTACCAAGAAATAAGTGAATACAAAAAAAATATAGATACTTTAATAAGCAAAAAAATAAACTTTATAGGAGATGTAACAGAAAATAAAGAGATAAAAAATTTAATCAAAGAAAGAAAGAATTTAGAAAATAAATTTAAAAATGGGACAGAATATCAAAGAGCTCCTACAAGTGGAATTGTATCATATAGAGTAGATGGACTTGAAGAAAAGCTTTCTCCAGAAAATTTAAATATAATAAATGAACAATATTTAGAAAGATTAGATTTAAAAACAGGACAAATAATATCTGCAAGTAATGAATCTGGAAAAGTTATAGATAATTTTAAATGTTATATAGCAATAGTATTAAATTCTAAAGAAGCTATGGAAGCAAAAGCAAATGATAAAGTTCAATTAAGAATTGCAAACGACAAAGAAGAAACTGCTAAAATCATTCAAATAAATGAAGAAAGTGGAAAAAGAACAATAATATTTCAATTAGATCAAATGCCAGAAGAACTAATTAATCACAGAAAAATTGCTATTGATGTTATCTGGTGGGATGTATCAGGATTAAAAGTTCCAAATCAAGCACTGGCAAAAGAAAACGAATTATATTATGTTACAAGAGATAAAGCGGGAGTGCAATCAAAAATACTTGTAAAAGTAAAAAAACAAACTGATAAATATTCTATAATAGAATCATATAAAAGTGAAGAATTACAAGAATTAGGAATAGATGCACAAGAAATTAAAAATTATAAAAAAATAACTAATTATGATGAAGTAATTGTGAATAAATAAATATTACAAAGATATTACAAAAATATTAAATTTTTATTACATTTAATAAAGGTATTGACAAATTGCAAAAAAAGATAGATACTTAATTGGAAATTTAGAATACGAAAGTGTAAAATATTAGGAGGTTAAAAAAATGGCAGGAGCTATAATGGACAAAGTATGGGGGCTATTCGGAGGAGTAGACCAAGGAGAAACAGAAGAATATGATGATGATGATGTATATGAATATGAAGATAAAACATCAAACTATGATAATGAAGAAGAAGATAGAAAATTCTTTGGAAGCAAGAAAGGAAAAGTTGTTCCAATTAATGCACAAGGACAATCTGTAAAAATGGTAATTTCTCAACCAACTACATTTGAACAATCAGAAGAAATATGTAGTTTATTAAAAGAGAAAAAATCAGTAATAGTAAACTTGGAATATGTTAACAAAGATGTCGCTAGAAGAATAGTAGACTTTATTAGTGGTGGAGTTTATGCATTAGACGGACATATTCAAAAAATATCTAATTCAATATTTTTAATAGCACCAATGAACTATGAAATAACAAACGAAATGGCAAGAGAAGAAATTAAAAGCAAATTATCTGTTTCTTGGTTAAAAAATAATAATATAAACTAAATCTTTCGAAAGAAGAACGGAGGCTATCTAATATGATTACACCATTAGATATAGAAAATAAAAAATTTAGTAAACAAATGATGAACGGATATAATGTAGATGAAGTAGATGAATTCTTAGACCAAATTATGCAAGATTATGAAACAAATTATAAAGAATTAGCTACATCAAAAACAAAAATTGATGAATTAGAAAATGCTTTAAATCATTACAAAAATATTGAAGAAACATTACAAAACACATTAGTAATGGCTCAATCAACAGCAGAAGAAGTAAAAAGTGTTGCCAAACAACAAGCAGAACAAATATTGATAGAAGCTAAAAAAGAAGCCGAAGAAATAACAAGAACTTCTAAAGAAGGTGTCTCAAAAGCATTAGAAGAAATAGAACAACAAACAAAGCTTAAAGAACAACAATTTAATGATGTTAAGCAACAATTTGATGTTTATAAAGCAAAAATGGAAGCATTATTAATTTCTCAATCTGAAATTATTAAGGAAATAAATAAAGATGATGAATAAAAAACAAAATTCAGGAATACTTTGAAAATTAAAGTATCCTGAATTTTTTGCTTTTAAGTATTACAATATTACAGAAATATTAAAACTATATTACAATTTAGTTAAAACACTTGACAATATAGAAAAAAAGAATAAAATATTAGTATAAAAGAAGAAAGGCTGAGTTTGACACAATGAGAATAATAAGTGGAAAAGCAAGAGGAACAAAACTATATACATTAGAAGGCACAAATACAAGACCAACATTAGATAGAGTAAAAGAATCAATATTCAATATAATACAAAATAATATTGAAGGTGCAAAAGTATTAGATTTGTTTTCAGGAAGTGGCTCAATAGGGTTAGAATGTCTTAGTAGAGGAGCAGAAAAAGCAGTTTTATGTGACAGTTCAAAAGAAGCTATAGACATTATAAAAAAGAATACACAAAAAACTCATATGGAAAATAATACTGAAATTATAAATGCTGATTTTGAATTATGCTTACAAAAGATAAAAAATCAACAGTTTGATATAATATATTTGGATCCGCCTTATATGACAGATTATATAATGAAATCATTAATAAAAATAATTGAATTAGAAATCATTAACAAAGAAAGTATTATAATTGTCGAAACAGATGATGAAAAAAGAATATTAGAAGAAATTAAAAATATAGAAGTACAGATTGTTGACAAAAGAAAATATGGAAGAGCAACAATAATATTTCTTAAATTAGGAATACCTAGAAAGGGGTAAATGATGGAAATCTTTACATTATTAGAATCATTAGAGGATATATTAGAAAATTGCAAAAACTTACCATTTACAAACAAAGGAATGGTAGACAAAGAGGAAATGCTTGAGATAATCAAAGAAATAAGAATAAAGCTACCAGATGAACTAAAACAAGCTAAATGGGTAAAAGAAGAAAGACAAAGAATATTAGTTGAAGCTCAAAAAGAAGCTGATGGAATAGTAAAAGAGGCAGAAAATAGAATTATTTCTATGATAGATGAACACGAAATAACAAGAAAAGCATATGAACAAAAGGCAGAAATTATAGAAACAGCAAATCAAATGTCAAGAGAAATATCTCAAGGAACAAAAGAATATGCAAACAATTTACTTGACTCAACAGAAAAAGTACTAACAGACACATTAGCTAACTTAGAAAAAAATCTTAGTCAGGCAGTTAATTTAATGGAAATATCATTAGAAGATACAATAAAAACTATACAAAATAGTAAAAAGGAACTTCAATAAAAAATTGGGGGCACGCCTTTCAAGATATCGAAGGGAGTGTCCCTTTTAACTGAACAAAACAGAACCGGTCCCAAATGTGCAGTGAGCAAAACAGAACCGGTCCATAATGTGCAGAAAGGGGCAAAAATGGCAAAAAAGAAAAGTAGAAATAAAGGAAAAAGAAGCAAAAAACAATCAACAGATTTAGGTCTAGTTATAACAATAATACTAAGTATATTACTAACAGTGCTTATATACACAGAATCTGGGTATATAGGAATAGTTCTTAGTGACTTTTTTGGTGGAATGTTTGGAATAATAAAATATGTAGTGCCAATAGGAGCTTTTGCGGTATCAATAAAAAAGGCATGTAAAGATGATGATGAATATATATCATCGAAAATATTGCAATATGCATTATTGCTGATATTTGTTGCAGTAATACTTAGTGTATATGAAATATATAATGGTGAAATTAATATTGAACAAAACATTTCAGAGGTTGTAAAAGATGCATATGCTCTGGGGGAAAATAATATAGGTGGAGGAGCATTAGGTACAATTGCTGCAGTACCACTATTTAAATTATTTGGAAAAGTTGGAACTATTATATTAAGTATTGGAGTATCATTAATATTATTTGCTGTAACATTTGGAATAGATATTTCAGAAATGATAAGTAATTGGATTCAATCAGGAGTTGAGAATAGAAAAGAAAAGCAAGAAGAAAAATTACAAATTAGAGAAGAAAGAAAAGCTGCAAGATTAGAAGCAAGAAATGCTCAAAGAATGCAAATTCAAAAAGAAGGTAAAAGAGCCAAAACGATAAATGAAAATAGAAAAGCATATTTAGAAATAGAAGAAGAGCCAAAAGGTCCAGAAGAAGTAGAACAAATAAAAATAAATCTAAATGGTAGAACTATCGAAGAAGAACCTAATAAAAAAGGAAGAAAAAAATTCAAACACGATAAAGATGATTTAGTTCCATTAGGAATGGAAGAAAAGCCAAAAATGGAACCAGATTTTATAGAAGGAAATCTATTTAAAAAAGAAGAAGAAACTAAAGAAGAAAAAGTAAAAGAAGTATTACAATTAGAGCATGCTGTTGCTGTAGAAGATGAGCATTATGAATATCCACCAGTAGAATTATTAAGTAAAGGTACTAAAAAGGCATTAAAAGGTGGTGCAAAAGCACTAACTGATGTAGCAACTAGATTACAAAAAACTTTATATAGTTTTGGAGTACAAGCTAAAGTAGAAAATGTATCTGTTGGACCTGCTATTACAAGATATGAACTAAAACCAGCAGAAGGTGTTCGTGTAAGTAAAATTGCTAATTTGGCTGATGATATAGCATTAAATTTAGCTGCTGAAACAATAAGAATTGAAGCACCAATTCCAGGAAAACAAGCAGTTGGAATAGAAGTGCCAAATACTGAAAAGGAAACAGTACATTTTAGAGATGTTGTAGAAAGTGATGCATTCCAAGATAGCAAATCAAAATTAAGTGTGGCATTAGGAAAAGATGTTGCAGGAAATATGGAAATAGCAGATATTGCAAAAATGCCTCATGCATTAATTGCAGGTGCAACAGGATCAGGAAAAAGTGTGTGTATAAATACTTTAATAACAAGTATAATTTATAAAGCAAAACCAAGTGAAGTAAAATTTGTAATGGTAGACCCAAAAGTTGTAGAATTATCTGTTTACAATGGAATTCCACATTTGTTAATTCCAGTAGTAACAGATCCTAAAAAAGCTGCAGGTGCATTAGCTTGGGCAGTACAAGAAATGGATAACAGATATAATTTATTTGCACAAAAGGGTGTTAGAGACTTAAAAGGTTATAATGCTATGGCAGAAAAAGAAGGAATTGGAACATTACCACAAATAGTTATAATAATAGACGAGTTAGCAGATTTAATGATGGTTGCAGCAAAAGAAGTAGAAGATTCAATTTGTAGATTAGCTCAAAAAGCAAGAGCAGCAGGTATGCACTTAATAATTGCAACACAACGTCCATCTGTTGATGTAATTACAGGTATAATCAAAGCAAATATACCATCAAGAATTGCATTTGCAGTATCATCACAAGTAGATTCAAGAACAATTTTAGACCAAGTAGGAGCAGAAAAACTATTAGGAAAAGGTGATATGTTATTCTATCCATCAGGAGCACCAAAGCCAGTTAGAGTTCAAGGGGCATTTGTTTCTGATGAAGAAGTTGAAAAGATTGTATCATTTGTTAAATCAAATGGAGTTGCTACATATAATGAAGATATATTAGAAACAATTGAAAATGGAAATAAAACAGATAAAGAAATATCACAAGATCAAGATCCTGATGATGATACAGATCCATTCTTAATGGATGCAATTGATGTTGTTGTAGAAACAGGTCAAGCTTCAACATCATTTATACAAAGAAAATTTAAAGTTGGATATGCTAGAGCTGGTAGAATTATTGATCAAATGGAAGAAAGAGGCGTTATTTCTGGTTATCAAGGAAGTAAACCTCGTCAAGTTCTTATGTCTCTTGAAAAGTTACAAGAGCTTAAAATGGGCACAAATTCAGAAGAAGCATAAGTGTCCTTGAATTTATATTTGAGATTTTCGATGCTTTAAATAAAACTTTAAATGAAGTGACGAATGTGCATGGAGAAACTTTAGAAATTCTATGCAATTTTATGGAAAGAGTTCACGAGAGTGGGAGCTGCCATAAAATAAATTAGAATTTCTTAAGTTTAGTAATAAGCCGAGGAATGTAATGCAAAGTTTTATTTAAAGCATTGAAAAAACAAAAGAAAGGAGAAGGCATGTTTAAGAAAATAATAAAGAAAGATAAAAATGAAGAATTAGAGAGAATATTAGACGAAAAGCAAATAGACGAACAAGCAAGAAATCTTCTCCAAGGAATATTATACAAAATAGAAGTCTCATATAAAGACTATCAAAAAGCAAAAGCAATAGAACAAACAGAAGAACAATATGTAGATCAATTAATAATAAACATAAAGAAAAAATGTAACAAAATACAAGTAATAAAAGTAAGTCAAAAGTTAAAAGACGAAGAATTAGAAAAGAAACTAAAAGAAAACAAGTTTATAATTACAGATGAAGAAATAATAAGTTATCCAATAGAAGAAAAATTATTATATGCAATAGAAAAAAAATCAAATAATGCAAAAATTCTAAATAATAAATATGAAGAAGCAACAATAGCAGTATCAAACTTTATAAATGTAGGAAAAAATATAGATAGATTAGAAGTTTTAAGAGATTTCAATGGATGGTCATGGACAACTATAAAAAAAGAAATAGAAAGCATAGATGCAAACTTAATATATCAATGTTTACAAATATTGTTTGGAAAAGAATTTATGGACAACTGGATTCAAGATAAAGATGGAATAATTGATTATTTTGAAGTCATGGCAAATGATGGAAAAAAATATGGTAAACAAACAATAGAAAGATTAAAAGAATTATTAATTAAAATTGCTATGATAAATGGAGTAAAAGAAAACAAAGAATTTTCAGATCAAATATCAAAAAAACTAAAAGAAGTAAAAAAAGAATTAAAAGTATATGAAGATACAGAGACTAATATAGAAAGACTTTCTGAAAATAGAAGAAAAGCAATGAAACAATTAAAAGACATTGAAAAAATACTAAGACAAGAATCAAGGCTAATGGCAGAATATGAAAAAAGGGATAATGTATTTAATATAAAAGTACTAAAAAAAGAATTTTCAGACAAGAGAAGTAAGCTATTAAACGAAATAAGCGAATACAATTATTTATTAAACCCTATGAATTATATGAAAGAAAAGAAAAAACTAGAAGATGAAAAAGCTAGACTAGACATAAAAAGAACAACTAAAAAACAAAAAGAAGAATTAATAGCTGAATTCATAGAAATCTTTCTAAAATGCTTTAACATAAAAATAAAAGAAAGTATAGAACAAGAAGAAATTGTAAAATTAATATATCAATTTAGATACTTTATGTGTTTACCATATGATTTAGAAAGCAATGTAAAAGATATAAAGAAATTTGAAGAAGATATAGAAAAAACAGAAAAATTATTAGCCAAAAAAGCAATTGACAATAAAGTAATAAATAAAATACCATTTGAAGTAATGCAACATATTTTAGAAACGAGAATAATAGTATTAGAAGAACTATATTATAAAGTAGAGCAAGAAGAAGAAAAATATTATGTACAAATATTTGATGAAAACATAACAGAAGAAAAAATTGAAATAAAATCAATAGGAAAAACTAAGATAAACAAAAAGATAAAAATATTTATGTAATGGTGCAATATGCACAAGAAAGGGAAGGAAACATATGAAAATAACATTTTTAGGAGCAACTAAAACAGTTACAGGTTCAAACTTTTTAGTAGAAGCAGCAGGTAAAAGATTTTTAGTTGACTGTGGAATGTATCAAGGAAAAGCAGAATTAGAATTGGAAAATTACAATCCATTTGATTATAATCCAGCAGAAATAGACTTTATGCTATTAACACATGCACACATAGACCATTCTGGAAGAATTCCAAAATTATATAATGAAGGTTTTAAAGGACCTATATATGCACATAAAGCAACATGTGACTTATGTGGAATAATGTTACCAGATAGTGGACACATTCAAGAAATGGAATCAGAATGGAAAAATAAAAAGAGAATAAGAAAAGGTGAAGAACCATTACCACCATTATATACAGCAGAAGATGCAATAAATTGTCAAGAAATATTTGTGCCAGTAAAATATGATGAAATAATCCAAATAGACGAAAATATCAATGTAAGATTTAATGATGCTGGACATATGTTAGGTTCAAGCATTATAGAAATCTGGGCAAATGAAGATGGAAAAGAAACAAAAGCAGTGTTTACAGGAGACTTGGGAAATAATGACTTACCATTATTAAGTTCTCCAACAATGATAGAAAATTGTGATTATTTAGTAATGGAATCAACATATGGAAGCAGATTACATATAAGAAATAATCAAAAAGCAGAAATATTCTTAAATGTAGTATCAGAAACAATTGATAATGGAGGAACAGTAGTAATTCCATCATTTGCAGTAGGAAGAACACAAGAAATATTATACGAATTAAACAAAATAAAAGAAAACACAAGTGATGAAGAATTTATAAGAAAATACAAAACATTGATGAGAGTACCTGTATATGTAGACAGCCCATTAGCAATATCTGCAACAGAGATATTCAAGCAAAATACAGATTTGTTTGATGATGAAATAAAAGAAGAAATGGAAAAAGGAGATAATCCATTAGAATTTCCAGGATTAAAATTCACTCAAACAGCAGATGAATCTAAAGCGTTAAATGAAAGTTCAGAACCATCAATAATAATATCAGCAAGTGGAATGTGTGATGTAGGAAGAATAAAACATCATTTAAAACACAATATTTGGAATCCAAATAGTACAATATTATTTGTAGGATATCAAGCACCAGGAACACTTGGATATTCAATTGTAAATGGAGCAAAAAAAGTAACAATATTTGGAGAAGAATTTGCTGTAAATGCTAGAATTGAATATATAGAAGGATATTCAGGTCATGCTGACCAAGAATGGTTAATGAACTTTGTATATTCATTTATATCAAAACCAACACATATCTTCTTAGTGCATGGAGAAGAGGAATCTCAAGATGTATTAAGAGATAAAATTGTAGAAGAAACAGGAATAGGAGTTACAATTCCAGAGTATGGTGAAACATATGAATTAGTAGGAGACACACAATTAGTTGGTAAGATTAGAATAAGAAAAGCTAAGAGTATGAGACAAGAAATTTTAGCTAGATTAAGCAAATTACAACGTGAAATTAAAGATATGGATGCAAG
This sequence comes from uncultured Clostridia bacterium, assembly GCA_934149155.1. GTDB lineage: Bacteria > Bacillota > Clostridia > TANB77 > CAG-508 > CAG-269. The sequence goes on from CAKPDZ010000024.1 coordinate 12,966, forward strand.
TGTAAAAGAAGATGTAGAAAATACAGAATTACATGATGAAGACATGTTTAGAATAAATGAAAAGATTAAAGACCTAGAACAACAAATTTTAAATATTATAGAAGGGTAGAGGAATACAATGGATAAGTACCTAAATGAAGGGATAATAGGAAACAAAAATATGTTAGTAACATTTTCCGCAAAAGGGGAAATGTTACGATTATCATATCCAAATAGAGATAATAGACAATATTTAAAATATTTTCATACAGGAATGAAAATAAATGATTCATGTTTAATTAATTTACATGAAGATATAAACAATAATTATTTACAATATTATGACACAGATACAAATATATTAAATACAGAAATAACTAACACATATTTTAATTTGAAAATATTACAAACAGATTTTGTTACAATAAAAGAGGACATACTTGTTAAAAAATATACATTTATAAATGAAAGCAATATAGATTTAGATGTTAAATTTTTAATACATTCAGAATTATTATCAGATCAAAATAATTTTGTAAGTGGGATGAAAATTGATACAGGTATGATTCAATATGCACATGATTTTTCAGTAGCAACATTTGCAAAATCAACAAAATTGTTAAGTCATCAAATAAATGATACAAGAAGTACAATAGGTTCAGGAGTTATAGGTGGAAAAGACTATATTGGTATGTCTAAAGATTCAAGCATAAGTTATGACATAGGAATAATCAAACCAGAAGAGAAAAAAGAACTTGAAATTTGCGTAATCATTGATGAAAATAAAAAGACAATGCAATTGTTTGAAGATGAAATAGAAAGAGTAAGAAGAATCGACTTTAACAAAGAATATAATGATACAAAATCATATTGGAGAAAATATGTAAAATCTCACAATGGACTTAATTTAAAAGATCCAGAAAATAGTTATGATGAAAAAATTCAAGATATATACAGAAGAACGATTTTGCTATTTCCATTATTAACAAATCAATCAACAGGAGGAATAATAGCAGCTCCAGAAGTTGACGAAGATTTAACACAATGTGGAAGATATGCATATTGTTGGCCTAGAGATGCAGTATTTATAACAAAAGCATTAGATATATTAAATATGAAAAAAGAAACAGAAAAATTTTATAGCAATTTCTGCAGAATGACACAAAGTAAAAATGGAATGTGGGAACAACGTTTCTATACAGATGGAAAATTGGCTCCATCTTGGGGATACCAAATAGATGAAACAGCTAGTGTTGTTTATGGAATATACTCACATTATGAATACACAAAAAGTGAAGAATTTTTGAAAGTAAATCTTCACATGTGCGAAAAGGCAATAGATTTTCTAAAAAGATATGTTAGAGATTTATTTGATGAAACAGGAATATATCATGTAAGTTATGACTTATGGGAAATGTATGAAGGAGTTCATTTATATTCTTTATCAGCAATATTTGCAGCCTTCCAAGCAATGATAAATATTTACAAAGTATTAGGAAAAAATGTTTCTGACTTTGAAAATAATAGACTTAAAGATGAAAAGGTAAACAAAAATATAAATGAAATTACAGCATTGCAAACTGAAATCAAAAAATATATTGAAGAAAATTTCTATGATGATACAAGAAAATCATATGTAAGAAATTTAGATGATAAGAGAATTGACATTAGTTTATTAGGTTCTGTTTATCCATTTAAAGTATTTTCACCAAAAGAGAAAAAGGTAGCGAACACAGTTGAAAATATTAATTTAAGACTTAGAACATATACAGGTGGATATCAAAGATTTGAGTATGACCATTATAGAGGTGGGGCTCCTTGGCCAATTGCTAATCTATGGATGACTTTATATTATCTTGAAATTGGAGAAAAGAAAAAGGCAAAAGAGGCTTTTGATTTTGTTGTAAAGACTGCTGGAAAGCATAGCTTTTTAGGTGAACAAATTGATAATGAGACTTTAAAACCTAATTGGGTTATTGGTCTTGGTTGGTCTCATGCCATGTTCATAATTGTTTTAGAAAAGTTAATGAATATGTAATTATATTTTGCGAGGCATTATGCCTCGTTATTTTTTGTTGAAAATACTTGAAAAATTCGCGAAAACAATGTAAAATATAATAGATAAAAAATGGAAAAGAGGCAGAAAAATGTATTTAATAATAGGATTAGGGAATCCAGAAGAAGAATACAGTAAAACAAGGCACAATATGGGATTTAATGCAATAAACAAAATTGCAGAGCAATATGGAATAAAAGTAAATAAAAGCAAATTTCAAGGATTATATGAATCAGCAATAATAGAAGGACAAAAAGTAATGTTAATAAAGCCACAAACATACATGAACTTAAGTGGAGAATGTATAAAGCAATTTGTAGACTTCTACAAAATATCTAAAGAAGAAATATTAGTAATATATGATGACATGGACATTGAACCAGGCAAAATCAAAATAAGAAAAAAAGGTGGAGCAGGTGGGCACAATGGAATGAAGTCAATAATAAAAATGCTAGGAACAGAAGAATTTGCAAGAATAAGAACAGGAATTGGAAGACCTAAAAATAGTGGAGACGATATAAACTATGTAATAGGAGCAATACCAGAAGAAGAAATACCTAAGCTCGATGAAGGTGTGGAAAAAGCAAAAGAAGCAGTAATAGAAATATTAAAAAATGGAATAGATTCCGCGATGAACCAATTAAATTAGAAAGGTAAAGACATGATAGAATTAATAGTAAACAAAAATAAAGAAGAAAAGATAATAGCTATAATAGAAAATGGAAAGCTAGTAGAGATATATGAAGAAAATGAGCAAAGTCAAAAAGCAAGAAATGAAGGAAATATTTATTTAGGAATTGTAAAAGATATAGTACCAGGGATGCAAGCTGCATTTGTAGATATAGGAACTGAAAAAAACAGTTTTATACATGTAAAAGATATTGTACCACAAGTAGATGAAAAAGTTGAAAAAAGAATAGATACAAAAATAAAAGAAGTAGCAAAAGTCGGTCAAAAAATATTAATACAAATACAAAAAGATAGCAATGACAAAAAAGGAGCAAGAACATCAACACATATAAAATTAACAGGAAAATATGTTGTATTAATGCCAAATACTAATATAGTAACAATATCACAAAAAATAGAAAATGAATCAGAAAGAGAAAGATTGTTAAAAATAATTAGAAAAGCATTACCAGAAAATACAGGAGCAATAGTAAGAACGGCAGCAGTAAAGAAAAATGAAGAAGAGCTAAATGAAGATTTAGAACAACTATTAAGTAAATGGAAGAAAATAAAAGAAAAATTTGATAATGCACAAGTTAAATCACAATTATTATATAAAAGTCCGAGCATTTTAGAAAAAATAATACTAGACTTGCCAGAAAATAGAATAGAAAAAATAATAGTAAATGATAAAAATGAATATAAAGAAATAATTGAAACACTAAAAGAGCTAGACGAAAAAATAAAAGTAGAAATTCATGAAAATATATTAGAAAAATATGAACTCGAAAAACAAATTGAAAAATCAAAACAAAGAAAAGTTTGGTTAAACTGTGGAGGGTTTATAACAATAGATCAAACAGAAGCATTAGTTGCAATAGACGTAAATTCAGGAAAATTCACAGGAAAAAGTACATTAGAAGAAACAGTATATCAAGTAAATTATGAGGCAACAATAGAAATTGCAAAACAATTAAGATTACGAGATATTGGTGGAATAATAATTATAGACTATATCGATATGCAAAAAGAAGAAAACAAAGAAAAGATTGAAGAACTGTTAAAAGAAAGTTTAAAACAAGACAGATCAAAAACTCAAGTAGAAGGCTTTACAAAATTAAACTTAATGGAATTAACAAGAAAGCATATTTGCAGTCATAATAGTTAGTGTACAAAATTGCACAGCAGAGAACCGGTCTCAAATGTGCAATTTAGGAAGGAGCAAAAATGAAAGTTGGATTTATATCACTAGGATGTAGCAAAAACTTAATAGATACAGAAGTAGCAATAGGACATTTCAAAAACAACCAATTTGAAATTGTAAATAATCCAGAAGAAGCAGATATTATAGTAATAAATACTTGTGGATTTATAGAATCAGCAAAAGAAGAAGCAATTAATACAATATTAGAAATGGCGGAATACAAAGAGAAAAATTGTAAATATTTAATAGCTATGGGATGTTTAGTTCAAAGATATTATGATGATCTTGTAAAAGAACTTCCAGAGGTTGATTTATTTATCAAAATTGACGAATATCCAGAAATGTGGCAAAAGATTGAAAAATTAATAAATGAGGATATTGTTGAAAAGAGTAAAACAAAGACTATTACTAAAATATCAGAAATGAAGCCACTTCCTATGCCAACATACAATGAATTTTATGAAAGAGTTATTACTACTGGAAAGAACTATGCTTATTTAAAAATTGGAGAAGGATGCAGCAATAGATGTACATATTGTGCAATTCCATATATAAGAGGTCCATTTGTAAGTAGAAGAAAAGAAGAAATTATGGAAGAAGCGAGAATGCTTGCAAGTAAAGGAATTAAAGAGCTTATTGTAATAGCACAAGATACTACAAAATATGGTGTGGATTTATATGGAGAATCAAAATTAGCAGAATTATTGGAACAATTATCAACAATTCCTGAAATAAAGTGGATAAGATTTTTATATTCATATCCAGAAGGTATAACTGATGAATTGATTGAAACTGTAAAGAATAATGAAAAAATCTGTAAATATTTTGATATTCCAATTCAACATATTTCAAATGGAATTCTAAAAAAGATGAATAGACAAACTAATAAAGAACAAATAGAAAATCTTATAGCAAAATTGAGAAAAGAAATTCCAAATGTAACTTTAAGAACAAGTTTAATTGTAGGATTTCCAGGTGAGAAACAACATGATTTTGATGAGTTAAGCCAATTTGTAGAAGAGGCAAGATTTGACAAATTAGGTGCATTTATGTATTCAAAAGAAGAAGGTACACCAGCTGCTAAATTACCAGAGCAAGTGTATGGAAAAACTAAAAAATCAAGATATAACAAAATAATGCAAATTCAACAAAAAATTTCTAAAGAAAACCTTCAAAATAAGATAGGACAAGAGGTTGAAGTTCTTATAGAAGATATTTCTTTTGATGGAAAATATCTAATCGGAAGAACCAAACAAGATGTTCCAGATATAGATGGAGTAATATATATTAAAAATAGTGATGATAAATTAGTTAATCAATTTGTCAAAGCTAAAGTAATAGACGTTAGTAATTATGACTTGATAGGTGAAATTGTAAAGGAGAATTAGTATGGAAAATAACAAAACAGAACAATATACATTTGCACCTGAAGAAAAAGAAATTTTACAAAAAATGGATGTTGTAGAAGCAAGTGTGAATGCACAAAATATTCAAGAGAAAAATCAAAGAGAGATAGTTGCAACAAAATATTATTCAGAATTTGTAATTAATACTGAAAAAGGACCAATTACATTAAAAGATGTTTTTATAACAGCAGAACAAGATCAAAATGGGAAAACAAGTTATCATTTTCGTTGGATAAATGAAAACGAAAAAGGTGAACAAGTTGTAACAGAGTGTTTAGCAATTGATGCTGATGGAAAAGTAAAGACAAGTGGTGATTTAGCAAAATATTTGGGAGAAGAATTAGATATTGAAGGTCTTATGGAATCAAATGACTTAGAAAATGGAAGACTAAAAGGAGCATCAGAAAAGGTTTCAAAATTAGAAAAAGATGAGCAAGATAATAGCCCAAAAGGCAAAGAGCAAGAAATAGAACAAGACTTACAAGAACAAGAGCAAGATTTAGGATTAACTAATATTAGAGAAATAAAAGACATACAAAATATTAAAGAGAGAATGCCAGAAGTTTTTGGCGATTCTGATGAACATGCTCAAGGATATTCAAAAACATTAGGTAGATTTGTAATGGTAGAAAAGGTTCAAGATGGAGGAAAAAGCAGATGGCAATTAAATGAAAAAATACAGCCAGCTCAACGAACATTAAGAACAATAATAAGCATTGATGAAAAAGGCGATAAAATAGAAAGAAAAGTGCCATATGCTTTAATGAAAACAAATCGTTCAGACAAAGAAATTGCTGTAACTTATGGACAATATGGAACAGTAAACATTCAAACAGTTGATGTTTTACCTTGCCAAGCAAGAGTTGCTAGACAAGTAAGAGAGCAAGGTGAAGATATGTCTGGACAAGAAGATGCACAAATAAGAAGAGATTTTAAAGCCGGAGGAAAAGAATATACTCACGATTTTGCACATCAAGTAGAAGAAATTGAAGAAACAAAAATGGAAAATGATCAACAACCTGAAAATCAAATAACAGAAGAAGATTATATTCCAAACACAAAAATGACTTGGAAAGAATTGATGGAAGAAACAGGAGAATCTTTACCTCAACTAGTAGAAAGATACAATAGAGACATGGCAAAAGCTGGACAATCAGATTCAAAATCTGTTGTGCAAAGCATAATTGATGATTATGAAGCGGTTTCACATGAGCCCAAAACACATTAAAAAGAAAATAAAATAAAGGATGAAAAAAATGATAATAGAACAACTTATATTTATAACAGTTGCATTTGGACTATTTGTATATATGTTTTTTGAATTAATCAGAAAAAATGATACAAAATATGTTCCGATACTATCACTAGAAGCACTGCGGAATAGCAATAGACTTTTTGCATCTATGTTTTTCAAAAGATGAGTTAGGAGTTGCTACGCAAATAATAATTTATATACTATCAGTTATTATTCCAGTACTAGTTATTATACTAGAAAAAGTAAATAACAATATTGGAGAAAAAGTAGATGGTATTATAGCAAGACTATATTTAGTGCTTGGAAATACAAAAACAGCAAAAAATAAATTACTCAAACTTGTAGAAAAAAATCCTAATAGTTATATAGGTCACAAATTATTAGGATATATATATGAACAAGAAGGAGGACAAAGAAAAGCTGTAGATGAATATGCACAAGCAATAAGTATAAATAAAGAAGATTATGACACATATTACAAAGTTGCAAATATTTTAACAGACTTAGATAAAAAAGATGAAGCAATACAAATGTTAACAAATCTTGTTAATAAAAAGCCAGATTATACAGATGCAACGATTGCTTTAGGAGACTTACTGATTGAAAAAGAAGATTATAAAGAAGCAGTGAACATATATACAGAAGCATTAAAATATAGTCCAACAAGTTTTGAATTAAACTACAATTTGGGAATTGTATATACAATGTTAAATGATTTTCCAAGTGCAAAATTATATTACGAAAAAGCAGCTGAATTAAATTCATTAATATATAATACAAAATATAATTTAGCAGAAATAGCAATGATGTATAAAGAATTAGAAGAAGCTGAAAAGTATTTTATGCAAGTAACTGAGGACGAAGAACTATGTGCAGACGCATATTTAGAATTAGCCAAAATTTATATAATCAAAAATGATAAAACAAGAGCAATTCAATATGCAAATGTAGCAATACAAGAAAATCCAAAAAGAATTGTAGAAAAAATCAAAAATGATGTAACATTTGCAGTAATAATTGCAAAATTATCAATACCATTTAATCTTGATATCGAAGATGAAGAAGTTAAAAAACACAAATTAACCAAAAAAGAAATAAAAGCAAAAGAACATCTAGAAGAAATGGTAGAAATTACAAAGAAAATTGGTTATGGAGATGTTTTACCTAGAATGAATAAAGATAGACAAGACGAAGGAAGTTTTGAGATAAAATTTCAAAATCAAAAAGAAAGAGAATAAAATTCATAAAAAATTGTAAAATTAATATACTATAATAAAAGCCTAATATAGTGCACAAGACATAAGGTGATTTTTAATGATTAAAGGAGGAGTATATGAAATTTGCAATTATAGGTGGAGACTTAAGAATAATCAAGTTAGCAAAAATGTTGGCGAGAGAGCAAAATGAAATTTTTATATATGGTTTAGAAAAAGCAGAAGAATTAAAAAACAATCCGAATATAAAACAGTGTGAGTCAATAAAAAAGGCAATTCAAGAAGTAGAAATTGTAATAGGCCCAATACCATTTTCAAGTAATGGAAAAACAATAAATATGCCATTTAGTGACAAAGAAGTAACAATAAGAGAAATGATGCATGTAATAAATGCAAAAGTACTTATAGCAGGAGGGATAACTCCAGAAGTATATGAAATGGCAAATGACGAATATATCGAAATAATAGACATAATGAAAAGGGAAGAACTTGCAGTATTAAACACAATAGCAACAGCAGAAGGAACAATTCAAATAGCAATAGAAAATACAAATAAAATAGTACACGGAAGTGAAGTTTTAATATTAGGATTTGGAAGAATAGGAAAAGTCTTAGCAAGAAAACTCGCAGGATTATCAGCAAAAGTAACCTGTGCAGCAAGAAAAGATGAAGATCTTGCATGGATACAAGCCTATGGGCATAAAGCAACCAATATAAATACCATAGGAGAAAACTTAAGGCAATATGATATAATAATAAATACAGTGCCACATATCATTTTAAATGAAGAAAGATTACAATATGTAAAAAATGAATGTTTATTAATAGACTTAGCGTCAAATCCAGGAGGAATTGACAAAAAAGCAGTAAAAGACAATCAGCTAAAATTTGTGTGGGCACTATCTTTACCAGGTAAAGTTGCACCAACTACGTCAGCAGAATTTATAAAAGATACAATATATAATATAATAAAAGAAATATACAAGTGAGCAAAA
>CAKPDZ010000025.1 GCA_934149155.1 uncultured Clostridia bacterium
ATAAAAATTGGTGACACATCTTTTCCCATTGCCATATGTAATCTTATTACAATATCCATAAATTCTTTTTTATTTCCTGCTTTGATGCTATTTAACATTTTATATGTATAGCCATCTAGTTTATTATCTTCACCTTTATTTTTTAACTCATCATGAATTTGAACTCCTAAATTGTAGATAACATATAATTTATCATCATTCTTCTTTATATCTCCCATTTCTTTTCCCTCCTTTTTTAAAATATTTAATATCATTCTTATTCGTGTTGCTAAAAATGAATTATAACCATTTTTCTTTTCACCTTTTGATTCTTCTTTTGACATTTCTGCTCTTAATCTATCATTAATTATGTATTTAATATCTTTATTTTTCATGATGTAGTCAACTATTTGCAATTTATATCTATAATCCCATATTTTTGATAACGTTTTTTTAGCATAATCCTTAAAAAATAGTGATATATATCTTTTTATATTAAAATATTCAATTCTACTATATGCTCCATATTCTGCTTCAAGTTCTACAACAAATATGTTGTCCAATTGCCATATGCTTACTTGTTCATCTTGTTCTACAATATCTAATATTAATTCTGAATATGGATTTTCGTTTTTATTTTCATATCTTGATTTATTTCCAAAGTTAATATTCGTTTTATAAAGTCTATCTATTCCTGTATCATAATTCACAAAACTTAGTAATTGTTTCTCTCTATATTCTCCATTTTCTTTTATCGTTTTGGTTATTGTTGTCATTCCTGCGGGGATACAGAATAAAATCAATTTACATACATCACATATTGGCATTTTTACATTTTGATTCCAGAAGAAATTTCTTGCATTGTCGCTGCTTATGGCAAGTGGTACAAAGTTTCCTTCTGAATAGTTTGTTGTTAACCCTATTTCGTTTTCGCACATAGAACATCTTTGAATTACTTCTTCTTTTAAATATTTTTGTATATCTTCTATTAATTTAGATTTATTAATATAGCCTTTTATTATTTTCGAGTAAATTTTTTCTACTTCTTGTGTTATATTGCCCTCTTTTGCATTTTCTATATATTCTTTTATTTGCTCAATACTATATTCATTTTGCATAATGTTATTAATGAAACCAGTTTCTACTATATTGCTTACATAATCCTTATACATTAGCTCTTGCTGTTCTTCATACGCTAATGCTGTTTTAACAACATTTAAAAAGCTAGGCTGTCCATAATATGTATTGCTCAATATGCTTTTAAATAAATTTAATGTTAATCTTTTATTTATATTATCTTTTTCAATATCTGAAATCATTTTTTCTTTTATTTCTATAATTTCTTGCGTTGTAATTGCTTTGTCAATTTTGTCATATTGTTCTTTCATTTCTTCATATGTATTTTCATCAATTTTTTTTATTTTATCTAATTGTTTTTTTATTGTATCTTTAATATATTTCTTATTTAACTTTATTTTATCTTTTCGTTCTTTTTCCTTATCATTATTTTCAAAAACTACTTCTATATTATTTTCCAAATAATCAAATGAACTTTTAGTTCTATTTTTTACGCTTTCTGCGACATTATATTTTTTGAAAAAATAATTAAAATAGTATTTGTGAAAATCCCTTAAATCTTCTGTATCAAATTCTATGTAATTATTTTTTCTAATAGCAAATTCATCTTCATTGCTTTCGAGAATTCTTAAGAATCCTACTATTCCGTGCATTGAAAAACCAATCGTTTAAATATACTTTTATCTTCAATTTTGCACCTCCTTTTAAACAATTTGAAACATCCCGAATCCGAGCAGAATGTTTACTACCCACTCCAGCCTTATACAAATAATTTAAAAGCTCTATATCTCCTTCTAATGCAAAAATTCCTGTTGAACATTCTATTTGTTTTTCATAAAATTTTATAATTACTTTTTTTGCCTTAATTGGAGTAATTTTTAGTGTCTCCACAGACTCTACTGGAATATTAGTTATTTTTAATTGTTCTTTAATATTCATTTTTAATGTTTCTTCAAATTTTTTATTTTCAAAAGAATAATAGTAATCCTTGTTTTCTATTCTTTCTCTTGTACATAATGGTGCTTGAAACTTTATAACTATTTTATTGTCTTTAATTTCTTTTTCTGGTATAAGTACAATATTCTGCAATTTCCATGAATTTTGATTAATTGAAAATTTCTTGTTTTTTTGATGATTAAACGCATTATATAATACAATAGCTGTTTCATAATTTTCTATTGTCATATTCATTTCAAATTTTTTATCCTCCACTATTATTTCTTCTGCATTTATTTGTGGGTGCCTAAAAAAAATAGAAAAAGCATAAGGTTTTATAATATTATCTTTCTGGTTATAGTATTTTTCAAATTCATTTTCACTATATTCAGATAATGACAATTTTATAAAACTTATTATGCTTCTTCTATAATCAATTGGAACTTTTTTATTTTCTAATGTAAAATATAATTTTATTCTCATATTTTCACCTCCTTGCATACAAATTTATTTAAGTTAAATTTTGTAAACTTTTGTATGATGAAAAATGTAAATGCGTTTGATTTCATATTCGACATCTTTCACATCTTTTATATCATATTTCGCATTTTTTTACAAGTATTTCATATATTTAATTAGACTATTTTTCTATGTTATATTTCCAAAAATTAAAATGACCTTTTGCTTCTATTTCCTCCGTAAAAAACTTGTATTTTGAATATGATTCAGCTGATGATTGAGAATCTTGTGAAATAGTGTTAATTGATAACAAAAAAGCCCTATTGTGCTTTTCCGCTACTTGAAGATATATAATATGCTAGAAATATCAATATTATTTGATATAATATTATATTTACTCCATAATTAATTATATTTGGTATTTTCATGAAATATATCCTAAAATCCATGCAATAACTTAAAATCCCTTTTTTTCATTTATTACTTTTTCAAATATCCTATTTAATAAATCTTTCATTTTGACTCCTTTAATCATTAAACTTTAAAAATATTTTTTCTATCTCCCTTATAGAACCTAGCACTTTTTCAAACTCTATCCCTTTTGCATATTGATATTTTTCTGAATAACTTGTCCATAATTCTTTTACAAATTCACTCTTTTCTATTTCATCAATAACTTTATCTATACTTTTTATATCTGTCTCTCTTTTTTTAAAGGTTTTTTCAATAGCATTCTTTAAATTTTCTTTCGAAAACTCCTTATATGTAATTAAATAGTATAAATCATAATAATCTTTCATTCTACTATTTAATATTCCCCTACTTATTACTGTTTGAAACTTTTCTGCAATTATACTCTCTATGTTATATGTCATAATTTTTAAATTTCTATTCTCAAATATCATTTTATAATCATATTCAATTTCTCTTGGTGTAATTAAATCACCTGTAGCTATATCTATACTTAAATTAACTCTTAAATTATCAAATATAGCTAACAAATTATACTTTAATCCACCATAATCATCTTCTTCCCTAATTGGCTGAGAATTTCGTATTTCAAATTTCACTCCGTCATTTACGTCTATGTTTAATATTTCTTGTAATACTTCATATAATTGTTCATCTGTTAAATCTATCCCCTTTATGCATGTATCCATATCCATGGTTGTTCTTGTATCAATTCCCATTATTGAAGATAATAAAAGTCCACCTTTTAATATAAAATTATTTTTATATTTTGAAACAGATAATCTTTCTAATATTCTTTCAAACATATAATTTTGTAATACTTCATTTACTGTAATATTACAACTTACTGCTAAGTTCCTAGACTTATCCATTAAACTTTTAGCATTTTTTATCATATAATTGCCTCCATATAATTCTTTACTTTGTCATATATATTCATTTTCTTTGCATATTCAAACATTTTACTGGCATTAAATTCTTTACTTTTAATTGCTTTTTTTATTGCTTTATTTCTAATTTCTATATCTAAACTGTCTTTATCCTTTATAACATCACATATTGTTCGTTCTAAATTATATATCTTTACATTCATTCCTTGGGGTGATTTTTTATATACTATTCCTAAGTTAAACAATTCATCATTTATTCTATATACATTAACTATATCTTTAAATCGATGCGGATTATAGTTTTTGGGAATAGATACATCCATTCTTATTGGCGTTCTTTCTGTCATTTCATAAAAATATAATGCTGTATTATATGAAAATATTGTCTTAGGATATTTTAACTGAAATAAATAATATTCATCATATTTATACTCTTTGGTAACATATATTCCTCTTTCTATTCTTTCTATTATATTCTTATCAACCATTTTTGATAAATATACTCTTGGTATTCCATGGCTTTCAACTTGTGACGATGTTATTATTCCATTATTATCTTTCATAATTTTTAAAATTTGATCTATCATTTTTAATCCTCCATTTTCCGTTTGTGCCACCATTTTATCATTTTATGGCACATTTGTAAATATATTATATCAAATTAAATAAGTTTAATACCTCAAATATCAATTTTTTATTGTTTCATAACAAAACAAAGCTACATTCGTACTGAACATAGCTCCATAATTGCCCCCATTAATTATTATATCTTATAACTTATTATATTTTGTGCTTACTCCTTTAGCTTTTTCAATCGGATATTTTTTCTCAGATATTTTCATTTTATCTAAAACTATTTGTTTAGGATCAACACCAATTTGATGGCACAAAAGAATACAATAATCCATAACATCTGCAATTTCATATTTTAACTCATCTTTGTTATAATCATTATTCCATTGAAAACACTCTAGAAGTTCTCCAGCTTCTATAGAAATTGATTTTGCTAAATTCTCCGGTGTATTAAATTGTAGCCAATCTCTATCCTCTGCAAATTTAACTATTTTCTCTTCTAATTCTTTCATCTTTTTTCTCCCTTTATAATTTAATTATTTCTTGCTACATTTTTTTAAATGTTCTCTTAATTCATCATCACATGCATATATATATAATCCGTTGACGCCTCGTGTCATAAGGATTCTTACCTCATGTTTTAGCAGTTCTTCTCCAAAACTTTGTGTAGTTCCATTTGACAATGTCCTCTTGTTAGTAGCCTTTTTATTCCAGCTATTATTAGGATCAAAAACTATATGTCCATCTCTATATTTTACAGATGGTCCTAGTATCACTCCAGCATAATTTAAATCGAATCCATGAATCGTATATGTAGAACCAACTTCCTCAATAGTCTGTGGCTGTTCAGCCCATGAAAGATTTTCTATTTTCTTTTTTTCTACTCCTTTTAAATCTTTTGTTAGTTCTCTATTCCATGGTTTATGCCATTTTCCTATTTTTACTTCCCAATATTTATCTGGACAATTTTCATGTTTATCTTTAACATATGGCCAATCATACGTTGCAATTAATCTTGACAATTTTGTTTTTTCTTTTAGTGCTTTTCTTGTAATCTTTTTATCTAATTTTTCTATAGTATCAAAAATTCGTATATCATACTTTCCTAAATCATCTGGTAATGGATTTACAATCCCTTCTTTGGTAAATGCATTTATCCATTCTATTACATCATCATTAGCATGTATTCTAAGTTGATTTTCTAGTTTAATATAATTTCCGTTATTTATTGCCATATTCTTGTATTTTTCTAGCAATTCGTCTTCCCAATATTGTTCTGTCGTTAAAATTTGATCTTCATCAAACATTACAACAACTACTTTTGCTCTTTTTAATATATCCTCTAATTGATTTTTTCCTTTGTAAGACTGCTTTCCTTGAGTCCATAATAAATGTGCTTCATCTACAAAAACAATATCAACCGGTTCTTCAATAGAATGTGTATTAATAAAATGTGTTGGTTTATATATTAATTTTCCATATTTATCTGTTAGTCCTAATTTATCAACAATTTGATTATATACTATAATTTGTTCATCATGATTTACTAATAAATAACATTTTAAGTCTTCATATTTAAAATCTTCTTTGTTTTCATTTGCTTCTTCATATCTACAAAGCAATTCATAAAATGTACTACTATTTAATACTGTTTTTCCTGTACCAGCTTCACCTTCAACAAATATTAGTTGACTCATCTCATCATTTTTTAATGCTTTCTCTATTTTTTCTATAATCAAATCTTTTGCCTTTTGCTGTTCATCTGTAAGTTTATGTAATGGTGACGCTTTAAATATAGCTGAATCTTTAATTTCTGTTTCTAATGGAAATATTTCACTATTGGCTCTTCTAAGTTCTTTCCATATTTTCGCAAAAATATAATCAAATTCTTCTGCTGTATAATAATGATTTTGCGGATTGCTTCTTCCATTATGTACTTTTTTTATACTATCAACACTCATTAAATAATGTATTAATCTGTTTTCTATGTCTAATGTCATTGATTTATTAAAATGCTCATGACCTATTACATAAAAATTAGCTTTTTTGTCTAACAAATTATGTTGCCACTTATCTTCATCTGACATTTTACTATAATGCTGCATTGTCCTTTGAAAAATATTATTTGATTCACCTACATATACTTCATAATGATTTTTCTTTTTCCAATTGTGAATATATACTATAGGAAAATCTAATATAACTTCTTTAACTTTTGTGTCTTTTGATTCTTCAACTTCTTTTTCAAATACTTTTAATGCATCTGCATTATCTTGTACATTTTTTATAACTGGCTCTGCTACTTTCATAATAAACTTCCTTTTTTATTAAAATATATCTTCTCTTATATTAATCATTATTGTTGTTGGCCACATTATATCATTTTTTATTTGCAAAGTCCAGCAATCAATTGATATTGCTTGTTTTATCACATATAAAAATAGTAACTACTATAAAATAGTTACTATTTTTAAAACATTATATTACAAACCCGAGCACTGCACTATGAATTTCCAAATCATATTATAATCCCATTTGTATGATCAATTTCATGTTGTATTATTTCAGCCACAAAGCCAGTATATTTTCCATGCTGTTTCCTAAAATTCATATCAAAATAATCCACTTCAATTTCTTTATATCTTTTGCACTCTCTTTCTCCAATTAAAGACAAACAACCTTCCACTGTTTGATATTCTCTATTTGTATACGTAATAACAGGATTTATCATTACAAAATCATACAATCCACCTGATACGCAAATTATAGCCTTATTATATCCTATCATATTCGCTGCAAGACCTACGCATCTGTCTTTATTGGCTTTTAATGTATCTAATAAATCATTTGCTATATACTTGTCTTTTTCAGTTGCTTTTTCTGCTTTTTGCGATAAAAACATTACATCTTTTACTATTTCTTTTACCATGCTAATCTCCTCAAATTATTTTTCCTCGTCGTTCTCAACCTCTTATTAAAATTATCTCTTAAAAAAACTTTTTATATACCAAATAACTAACACCAGCAGAACATACAATCCATATCAATAGTCCTTTACCAGCACCAGAAGAACTTTCTTTGCTAGAAGAACTAGATGTATTTGATGGCATATTACCAGAACTTGTCGAAGCTAAGGTTGTCACAGTATTCTGGTTGTCTTCTGTATTTTCTATTACTTTAGGCTGTTCTTTTACCTTTATCGAAATAGTATCACTTTTATTATTTGAACCTGTGGCACTTATTTCTACTGTTCCAGCTTTTAATGCTTCAATTTCTCCATTTTGAGTTATTGATAAAATTGATTCGTCACTTGATTTCCATACAATCACTTTATCTGTTGCATTGTCTGGTGTTATTGTAACAGTTAAGTTTCGTTTTTCTCCAATTTCTAGTTCGTCTATCTTTTCATTTATTTTAATTTCCGTAACATCTATTGTTGAAGGTTTAACAGGCTCTGGCTCTGATTTCGTTTCTGTTTTTTCTTCTACTTTAGGTGTTGAATTATTTGTTGTTCCTGCACTAGACTTTTGTGTTGATTGCTTTGAAGTTCCTGTAGTTGAGCTTGATGATGTACTTGATGAACTTGAAGTACTAGACGAATTCGAAGAATATGGACAAACTCCATTTGTATGTAAATGCGCAGGATGTCCACCACAATGATAATGATAACTTCCTAGTCCACTCTTATTTTGATTATCTTTGTGTCCTCCATTCGCATCTGTTCTTCCTGAATGCCCATAGGCACTTCCACTCATTATTGCTACAACTGCAAATATTAATATACTTGCCACAATTTTTCTTTTACTTTTCTTCATAATAAACATCCCCCTTGTTTATATTAACATTTTAATAAAGTAAAAATTGTCGAATTTTGTAGAAATATAAAAATTTCGACAAAATTTTCTTAATATTTAATTTTATACCTCAAACTCCTGTAACACATTGCCATCAACATCCTTCAAAGTAATCATATTATTATCAAAAATGATATAACTATGAGCAGTATTACATTTAGGAAGAGAAATAGAACCTGGATTAGCAAAAACAAAACCCTCTTTCTCTTGAATAAAACCTTGATGAATATGACCATACATCATAATATCAAAATCATCATAAGGAATTTTTTCTATGTTATATTTATGACCATGAGTAAAATAGCACTTTTTTCCATTAATCTCCATTAATATATGATCATTAAACTTAAACTCAGAAATCATTTCATCAACTTCCGCATCACAATTTCCTCTAATCACTAACAACTTATCTTTTAATCCATTCAAAATTTCAGCAACTTTCATTGGATTATATTCTTGACTTAAATCATTTCTTGGGCCATGATAATATATATCACCTAACAATATAATTTTGTCTGGTTGTTCTCTTTCATTTATCTCTTTTATTCTTTCAGCATAATATCCTGAACCATGAATATCTGATATAACTAAAACTTTCATTTTCTTTCCTAGCTCCTCTATGTTAATTTTATCAATATAATTTTTTATAACATCATAGACCTTTTGAATAGGAAGGCCTACGGCACTATTATAGTTTCCTTCAATTTTTTCTACAAATACACAAAATTCATTTTGAATTCCATATGCTCCAGCCTTGTCCATTGCATTGCCAGAATCTATCCATTTATCTATTTCTGCATCTGTCATTTCTTTTAAATATACTTTTATTTCATCATGTGTTTTATATTTTTTTATTTCTCCATTTTCTTCAATTAAAATGCTTAACCCTGTCATTATGCTATGAACTCTATCACCTTCTAATAGTTCTTTGATCATTTCTTTTGCATGTGCCTTATCCCTAGGCTTTCCGTATATTTTCATATTCTTTGTTACTATTGTATCTGATCCAATTACTATTCTATCTCCTGTTGTTTTTTCAAAAACTTCTTTTGCTTTTTTATATGCTAATCTTTCTACTTGTTCTTGTGTAGTTAGTCCTTCTTTTAATGTTTCATCTGCTCCACTTACTTGTACTTCAAAGTTTGAAGTTATTAATGATAATAATTCTTTTCTTCTTGGTGAACCTGATGCTAATATTAATTTCATTTTCTCTCACTTTCCTTTCACTTTTTGTATTCCTACTATATCACAAACTTATTGATTTTTCCATTTATTTGCTGTAATATATATTCAAATTTTTGTGGAGGTAACTACTATGTATAATCGTATTTCTATTCTTGGTGGCTCTGGCAGTGGAAAAAGTACATTATGTACTATTCTTTCAAAACAATTAGGATTGCCTGCAATTCATCTTGATGCCATTAATTTTAATCCTGATTGGGAAGAAATTGATAAGCAAGAGCGAGATAAAATAATTTCTGCAAAATCTAAAGAAGATAAATGGATTATTGATGGAAATTATAATAAAACATTAAAAGAACGCTTAGACAGAGCTGATTTAATTATCTGGTTAGATTATTCTACTTTAAAACAACTTTCTGGAATTTTAAAAAGATATTTTCATTCTAAAAATTTAGAACGTCCAGAAATACCTGGCTGTAAAGAGCGCTTAGATCTCACATTTATAAAATATGTCCTTACTTACAATAAAAAGAAAAGACCAATTATTCTTGAGCATTTGCAAAATATCCCTAATGAAAAAGTCTTAATTTTTAGACATCAAAAAGATTTAAATAATTGGCTTAAAACTTTTACCAATAATCCTAATATTTTAGCTGAAATAAAATAGTTTGTTACAATTCGTAGATGAATTACATTCAATTTAGAAAATTACTAATATATTGTTTGGAAATACCGCGTAAGCAATCAAATGAGCATAGCAAATGCGATATGGAGCAATCTACATACAGTATTTAAATATGCAGATTGCGACAGCAAGGTATGAAAAAACAATATATTAGTAATTTATAAATTTTTAACATTTTATACTGTTATATACTTCTTTAAAGCCTCAAACTTATTGTCGCCAATTCCATTAACATTTTTCAAATCCTCAATACTAGAAAACTTACCATTTTCTTTTCTATAATTTATTATTTTTAAAGCAGTAGATGGGCCAATCCCTGGCAACGTCTCTAATTCAGTTTGAGTAGCAGTATTAATATTAACAATACTTGAAGTACGTTCTCTTTTGGTATTATAGCCTGTACTGCTAGAACTGCTATCAGTATTCAAGTTATTAGCACCTCCAGCACCTTCTCCAGAGTCTTTTGTTATATATTCAAAATTTGAATCTTTTTTTAAATCATCATTACTTGGAACATTAACTTTCATACCATCTTCTAAAACATATACTAAATTAATTTTTGTAGTATTAGCTTTGCTAGTTGTTCCTCCGGCTGCATTTATAGCATCTGCAATTCTACTTCCTTTATTTAATATTACTACTCCTGGGATATTTACCTGCCCTGTTACATATACATAAATTTTTTCTGTATTTTCACTAACTTGCTCTGTACTATCTCCTGAAGCATTTTCGTCTTGAAAATCTGCATTATCTTCTCCACTTTCCACATTATCTTTTGTATCATTTTCGTCTTCTGTAACTACATTCATCTCTTCTTCTGACAAATCAGATGAGGCATTTTCCTCTGTAATAATATCATTATTGTAATTTTTAACAGCTTTATTGGAAATTATATATAGCCCACTCAATAAAATCACAATAATGGCAATAAGTATTTTTTTATTTTTCAAAAATTTTTTCATAAAACTCACCTTTCTTAAAATAATTTTCTTGAAATTTATCCTAAAATAGGATATGATATTTGTACACGAATTTAATAAGGAGATAACAAATGAAAACAAAGAAATTCACATTAATTTTATCAATATTAATTATATTACTCACACCATTGTGTTCACTAAACATTTCAAAAACAGAAACTCAGTCTACTTCTGCAGAAGTCAAACATGTATTAGCTCAAGAAGTAGATTTTCCAATATATTCGCAAGGTGCTGTCTTAATGGAAGCATCTACTGGAAAAGTATTGTATGGTAAAAATGAAAATGAAAAATTGTATCCTGCAAGTACTACTAAGATTTTAACAGCAATAATTGCTCTAGAAAAATATAAATTAACAGATAGGGTAACAGCAAATAATTCTGCTGTTATGGCAATTCCTTCTGGCTATTCTAATGCAGCAATTCAACCAGGAGAAACTTTAACTGTTGAAGAACTTTTACAATTGTTTTTAATTCATTCAGCTAATGAAGTGGGCTATATATTTGCTGAAGATATTTCTGGAAGTATCGACAATTTTGCTGATTTAATGAATAAAAAGGCTAAAGAAATTGGTTGTAAAAATACACATTTTACTAATCCTAGCGGAATTCATAATGCTGAACATTATTCAACTGCATATGATATGGCTCTAATCGCTCAATATTGTATGCAAAATGAGGCCTTTAGAAATATTGTCTCTATGCCTTCTTGCACAATTGAACCTACAGATAAATATGAAAAAAGATATTTTAAAAACACTAATGATTTGCTTGATTCTAAAAGTAAATATTATTATGAAAATGCTATCGGTATAAAAACTGGTTTTACAACTCAAGCAAAAAATTGTTTAATATCTGCTAGCCAAAAAGATAATATGGAATTAATCACTGTTGTCCTTGGTGCAGAGGCTACTGCTGATGGAAGAAGTGGTAGATATGTTGATACTATAAATTTATTTGATTATGGTTTTGCTAATTATAAGATTCAAAAAATTAATAGTGCAAATGCTGAAGTTCAAAGTTTAACTATAAAAAATGCTACTAAAGAAACTAAAAATTTACCTGTAGTTTTAAAAGATAATATTTCTGCATTAGTATCTTCAAATATTGATTTATCTGATTTAAAATATAATGTTGATATTAATACTGAGATTTCTGCTCCAATCGCAAAAGGTGATGTTCTTGGTAAAATAACATATAATATTGATGGAATTAATTATTCTTCTGATTTAGTTGCTGAACATGGTGTCGAAAAATTTAATTATTATTTATTCGGTTTGCAAATTACTTTAGCTATAATTATTTCATTAATATTAATAAAATTGATTTTCTTTAGAAAAAAGAAAAATAAGAAGAATAAAAATAATTATTATAAAAATTATGATGCAATTTATAGAATTAGATAATTATTAATTAAAATTTTATTATAGAAGCCCTAAAATTTAGAGCTTCTATTTTTATTTGTAGTCTTCTCCAATTATTATTGTAATGTCTACATTACTTGAACTTACTGAACTTGATGAAACTGTTCCAACTCCAAGTATGTCTTTTATATTGTCTGTAATTTTTGTATCTACATCAGATTTGTTTATTATTGTTGTTTTTCCTGTAGTTGTTGTATTCGTCGTTTTAGTTACTTTATATCCTTTAGCTGTAAGTGCTTTCTTCACGGCTGTAAGTGTTGCAGAAGAATTTGATCCATTTAATATTTCCACTTTAATCTTTCCAGCTTCTGTTTTGCTTACTGAACTTGCTGACGATGTATTTGTTGACGTATTATTAGTTGTGCTGTTTGTTGTTGTATTCGTTTTTGAAGTGTTTGTTGTATTAGTTGCTGTATTTTCTGTTGTTGAACTTGATGTATCATCATCACCTGAACCATACAATTCTTTCATTAATTCTGCAGTTTCTTTTTTATCAGGTATAAAATACCATAATGAATATGTTGGTGGTCCATATGACCCCCCTGGTATTACTGCACTTTGTATGTTATTTACATCAATACTTACAGCATATGGCACATAGTCTTTTATTACTGATATTGATAAATTTGTTTCTACATATTCATATGCAATATCAATAATTTCTTTTACTTTTAGAATATTTTTGGCTTGTATTGTTTGCTTTACTGTTTCTATCATAAATTCTCTTTGTGTTCTCATTCTTCCATAGTCATTTCCGCCATATTCTTCTGGATATGTTCCTAAATATTTTCCAGTCTTTTTGTCTAAATTTCCATGTCTATATCTTAAAAGTTGCTCAGCTTTGTCTCCATCTAATTTTTGTTGTCCTTCTTTTAAGTTTATGTGTAAATCTTGAGATGGATCATCATATACCATATCTATAGGCACATAGAAATCTACTCCACCTATTACATCTACTAATTTTATAAGTGCTTGATTATCTATTACCATATAATATTTTATATTTAATCCTGTTAGTTCATTTACTTTTTCTAATGTTTTTTCTGGGCTTTTTTGATATAGAGCATTTATTTTATCCATTCCTGTTCCTGTTTTTGGATTTTTTCCAACAAATGTGTCTCGTGGAATTGATAATAATGATGCTTTTTGCGTTTTAGGGTCATATGTTCCAACTATTATTGTATCTGTTAATTTTACTCCATTGTCTGTACTTACTCCCATCAACAACACTTGGATTGGTTCTAAATTTTTTAATGTTTCTTCATCATGTCCTACTAATGTTGATAATAGACCTTGAAGACCTCCTCCATTTTTTTGTACCTTATATGTAATTCCTATTACCAATACAAGTAATAATATTATTAATCCTATTAATATTCGTTTTAAAACTTTTGATTTTTTCTTTTTCTTTTTTACTTTTTTTTCTCTTTTGTTTTCATGCTTTTGAGTCATGACATCCTCCTAATTTTAGTATTACTATTTTACTATACCAAACTTTTTGGTATTTTTCAACAGTTATTTCATTTTTTTAATAAATTTCACAATTTCTTCATAAACATTAAAAGAGGCAAATATTTTTGCCCCTTTCATTATTTAAATATTACTTTTAATAATAAATTATTTTCATAAAAGAATTTTGTTATGTATGAACTAGATATCATATCTGAAATTGTGCTATTTCCTGATACTAGAACTATTAAGAACACTATTGCTAATATTATATATACTATTAATAATGCTTTTATAATTCCATATACAACTCCTCCAACTTCATTACATTGCTTTATCAATGGTAATGATGTTATTGCATCTGACACAAATGTAAGTAATACTAGCACTGCTCTCACTATTATAAATATTGCAAGTAAAACTATTACATTAGTTATTTTTACAGCCATTGTTCCTGCTGTTTCATATACAATTTCGTTTTGTGTTTTTGTTACTGCATCATTAGCATATTTTTCTAAATAATCTATAACTCCTACATATCTTGTTTCTTCACCATTTGATGTATCTGCTGAAAAATTTTCAATTATTGCATTTTCAATTTTTTCATCAATTCCTGTAGTTTTTATTATCAAATTTGAAACTGGTTTATATAAAATTATAGCTAAAACTATTGAAGCAAGAACAGCAATTAAACCTACTGCTAATTTTACTAAACCTTTTTTATAACATACAAAAATATTCCCTATAATTATTGCAACAATTATTATATCTAAAATTATTCCCATTTTATTTATCCTTCTTTCAATATTTAAAAATTTATAATTTGAATTTTGTCTTTATATACGACACCAACTACCGAATCAGTCATGACTATATTATTTATTTCTGAGTTTGAAATATATTTTTTTAATAATATGCCATTTTTACTAATTATATGTAATTCTGTTCCTAAATTTATAGCCATTTTGTTGTCTGAAGTTTTTATTTCTTTTGCAATATTGGTTGTTACATATTTGTTTTCTTTATTCGTAGTTGAATCTATTACTTTTACAGTTGAGTTTGCTGTATATCCTCCTGTTGCAATTTCATCTACTAATGCTATTTTATTTCGTAATTCTATTGTAATAAATGATGGTTGGGAATCTTTAAATTCCACTAAATTTTTATTTGTTTTGTCTTCTAAACACTCTATTCCGTCACTATATAAGCAAATTAATTTGTTTTTTTCTTGATATTCTATATTTATTATCATTTTGTCTATAGGTGCCTCATATTTATAAGATATCGCTTCCGAAGGATTTGTCTGTGCCAATTCCATTGATACTATTTGTATACTTGATTGTATAAGTATTCCTGACAAATCAATTTCAGCTATAGCTAAATATTTACTATCTTGAGATATACTTACATCTGCAACTATTGCGGATACTAAATTTGTTTTAAATACTTCATCCCCTTTTTTATCAAAAACAGCTACTACTGATTTATAACTTGTATTTGATATTACAATTGAAATATATCCACTACTATTTACATTTATTTTATCAATATTACCTTCTATTTCTTTTTCAAATAGTTTTTCTTTTCCACATATTAAATAAAATTTTGAACCGTCTTTTTCACATATTGCCATATATCTTCCTGCAGTTGTAAATTCTGCTTGATTTATATCTAATTCTAATTTTCCAACTTCTGTTCCTACTTTATTATAAAACTCTAATTTCTTTTTTCTGAATACACATATGTATTTTTCATAAGCATATACCTGTGTATTATCATCGCCTTCTAATTCTATACTTTTAGTTTTTGATTCTGTTACTTCTTTTTTCCACACATTTTCATCACACCATTGCCTAAATTCTATATTGTTATAATATATAATTAAACAAATCATCAATGCAAAAAAAATTAATAACATCACTATTAATATTGATATCTTTAGAATTTTTTCTTTTTTGTGATTCTGTAGCCCTTCAGCCCAAAAATCCTTCATCTTTTTCTCCTTGTCTTTTGATATTTGTTTATATTATACCATAACACCTTTTTTTTGCAATACTTTTTTTTCATAAGACTCTTTTAATATAATATTAGAAATATTTTATTAATCTTTTTTATAAAAAAGAATTGCCAAAATTTGAATTATACCTATGTATCCAAAAAAAGGATATAATAAATTAACCAATTTTGAAAAACCAATTTTTGAAATTAAGAGACTAGTTATACACATAAATGCAACAAACTGTGGATAACCACTCTTATTTTTGCACATATTTTGTAAAAAACCTATTCCTAAAGAAATTGCAGTAGTAAAAATTGAAGCTAAAATTATAAATGCATAAATAAATTTATATCTTGGGAAAAAATTTGTTATTACATATACAACTGGCATTTCTAATTCTTGCACATCTATATCACATTTCATTAATATCATATAAATTAAAATAAACATAGTTGTCATCAATAATCCACATAATATTGATATATATTTTATATTGCGTTGTTTTGTTATTTGATTTTTTATTGATATTAATGTTGGTATTAGTAATATAATATTGTAACTACAATATACTATACTGCTTAATAGCCATCCCTTTCTAGAAATTAACATATCATAATTAATATTTATAGTTACTAAATTAGAACATCCTATAAAAATTATAAAAAACAATAATAAAGGAACTACAAACTTACTTACTTTAAGTACCCCTTTTACACTTGTAAAAAATACTATTGATGTCAAAACAGCTAATATAGCACTCCCTATAATTGAATTTAAACCTAATTCTTGCTCAAAATACGCCCCAAAACCTGCAATCATTACATAAAAAGTCACTAACAACAATATATTTAGTACTATATTTATTAATTGAGTAAATTTAGAACTCTTTATAAAAACCCCTAAAAATTCATTATAATTTTCTATATCTTTTTCACATATTATTTTTAATGTTTTATAAATAATCATACTAATCAAGCTACAAGTTACGATGATTCCTATTAATCCATTAAATCCATATAAATAAAAAAACGAATAAATTTCTTGACCAGATGCAAAACCAGCTCCTATTAAAGCCCCTATTATCACTAATGTAATTGTAAATATTTCTTTCATATATACCTCTTGTATAAGTATATTATAAAAAACTTCATTTATACGAAAAAAGAGCACTATTAGTACTCTTAATTCTTTTTGTTTATATAGTTTTTTGAAAATTAATAATTTTTTATGCTTTTCTTCTTCTAAAAATCCATACTACTATTCCGATAAATATAATAATCATAGGAACAACAAATATTATTGTTTTAATAATAACATCTTCTTGATCAGAAACAGTATATGTTTCTGATTCATTTGTTTTTCTAATTATAATTGTATCGTCTCTTTCTGTTAAATGAGAAATTGAATTTAATACAATATCTTTATTATTATACAATTCAGATGCATAAGTATAATATTGTGCATTAATTGATACAGTTATATCTGACGCAAATAATTCATTTGAATATATTATTAATTGTGATGTTTTATCATCTGAAACAGTTTTCTTTGCATATGCTCCAATAACTGCACTTCCTTCCTCTTTATCTTCATCAGTTTTTGATGATGATTTTGCATTAAAGTTTGTTCTAACAAATGCTGTATCTCCTGTTGATGCAATTGTTTCATGTGTTACCCCTAATTCTTTTAATTTATCATCATCTGCAAAATTAATCTTTCCTGCATTTATTGCACACATTTTTATTTTCATATCTAATTTATTCATAAAGCTTGCATTAACATCTTCAATTATTGTATTTGGTGCATTTTGTAACATTTTACTACTATCTTGTTCTATTAAAACTCCATATTCTATAGATACTCCATATTGATCTAGTACTTTATTAAAGTTTGGTGTTTCTATATCTAGCATATTTTGAGATGTAAGCATTAATATCTTTCCACCATTATTTATATATTCTACTATTTTATCTGCTTCTACTTCTGTTAAATCTTGTGCTAATGTTGTAATTACTAAACAATCACAATCTGATGGAATTTCACCTTTTGATAATATATCTAAATAATCAACATCATTTGATTCATCTTTCAACTCAGTAACTATAGTTGATAATGCTTTTTCTGTATCATAATAAGTTTTTCCTGAAAGTATATATATGTGTGGTTTTTGATCTACAGTTACTTCTACAATAGCATTTGTCATTGCTTCTTCTGTTTTATCTATTTGTTCATATGTTGAATAATCATATGTATATAAATCACTTACATTTAATGTTTTCTCTTTTTCTCCTGATTTTATAACAATTAAATTTCCTGAAGCATCTATACTATATTTAGTTTGTAAATCTACTCTTGATGATAAATCATCTATTGTTTCAATATTTATTTTTTTATTTATTGCTGCATATTTATTTGCATACTCGCTTACATAGTTATAACTGCTCATATTTATTAGTTCTATTGTTACGTCTTTGTCTATATCTTTTATTTTATTTTTAGATTCATCTGATAAAGAGTATAATTTTTTTGATGTACAATCTATATCTTCTATATTTATTTTTGATACTCCCCAGTTGATTAATACGTAGCAAGCGATTACTATTGCTACTAAAAGAAGAGTTGTTGTACCTTTTAATAGCCATTTGTTTTTTAAAACTGAGAAAAATTTATTTGTCTTTTTCTCTTTTTTAACTTTAACCTTTTTCTCCTTTTTCATTTTTTTCTCTTTCTTCACGATTCTCTCTCCTATCTATTTTACTAATTTTCTTCTTTGCATTACAATTATGGTAAATGATATAAACATTGCCATAAGTGTTAATGGTCCTACAACCTCTGTTAACGAAATTACACCTTTTGGAAATTTTTGATAATAACTCATTATT
The DNA here is from genome assembly GCA_934149155.1 of uncultured Clostridia bacterium. Taxonomy (GTDB): domain Bacteria; phylum Bacillota; class Clostridia; order TANB77; family CAG-508; genus CAG-269. The sequence continues at coordinate 18,838 of CAKPDZ010000025.1, forward strand.
GAAATTTCAGGTAATCCAATATCTAAATCTTCTGTAAATAATGTTATTATTAAAAATGCTATTGTTATAATTCCTGCTATTATTTGGTTTTCTGTTATACTTGACGCAAACATTCCGACTGCGATTGCCGCAGCGCTAATTAGTAAAAATCCTAACATTGTAACTAAGACTACTAATATATTGGGATTTCCAAAATAACACATTATTCCAAAATACATAAAAGATATTAATAATGCTATAAATATTACAGTCATTGCAGCGAAAAATTTTCCAAATACAACTCCTGGAATTCCTACTTGTGAGGTTAATATTAATTGCTCTGTTCCATTTTTTCTTTCTTCCGCAAACATTCTCATTGTTAATATTGGTACTGTTATTATTAGCCCATATAATGCTACATAAAAATATAAACTACCTAAATCTATACTTCCAGAACCTACTGCTGTCAAATAGAAAAATACACTACATACCAATAAAAGTATTCCTATTACTACATATCCTATTGGAGATAAAAAGTAACTCTTTAACTCTTTTTTATATACTGCCCACATTATTCTTGTCCCCCTTCTTCTTGTTTATTTTCTTCTTGAGTTTTTTCTTCAATTTCAGTTGTTTCCTCTTCTTTTTTATCATCTTTAGAATCTTCTTTTATTTCTGATTTTACTTCATCTTTTACTTCATCATGTACTTCTTCCTTATTTTCGATTAATTGCATAAATGCATCTTCTAAAGTAACATCAGATTTCTTCATTTCGAATATAGTTATTCCTTCTTTTGCAAAAGTTTCAAATATATTCTTTCTTAAATCTACATCTGAATTTGCAGTTATCATATATTTTTTAGTTTTATCTTCATTTTCTGTAATTAATTTTATTTCTTTTATCTCTGGTAATTTTTCTTTTATTGTATCCATTTTATTTTCTGGTTCTTCTACTGTTACATATACTGAATTATCTGTAACAACTTTTTTCTCTAGATTTTCTGGTGTGTCAACAGCTACTATTTGTCCATTATTTATAATAATAACTCTATTACAGATTTGACTAACTTCTGATAATATATGAGAACTTAATATTACTGTATGTTCTTTTCCTAGTTCTTTTATCAAAGCTCTTATTTCCGTAACTTGTTTTGGATCTAATCCGACTGTAGGCTCATCAAGAATTATTACTTTAGGGTTGCTTACTAAAGCTCCTGCCATACTTACTCTTTGTTTATATCCTCTAGATAAATTTCTCGTTAGTTTATTTTGTACATCTTGCAATCCTGTCTCTTCGATTGCTTTTTGTACTTTGTCCTTCTTTTCTTTCTTAGGCACTCCTTTTAGTTCTGCCATATATGATACAAATTCTTTAACAGTTAAATCACTATATAATGGCACTCCTTCTGGCATATACCCAATTTGTCTTTTAGCTTTTCTAGGTTTTTTAGAAATGTCATAACCATCTACAATTATTCTTCCTGATGTTGGTTCAATAAAGCCTGTAATCATATTCATTGTTGTACTTTTACCAGCACCGTTTGGTCCTAAAAATCCTACAATTTCTCCCTCATCAATTTCAAAATTGATATTGTCTACGGCAGTAAAGCTTCCGTATTTCTTTGTAATGTTTTCAACTTGAATCACGAATTTTCTCCTCCTCATTTTTTGTTCTGTGCTCATATTACCATTTTCTTTTTGTTTTGTAAAGTTTTTTCACTTAATTTTCACAATTATACATTTAGAACCGGTTCTGTTTTGCTCAATATACAAAACAGAATCGGTTCTTTTCGTTCATTATTCTATTCCTAAATATTCGTTATAAGTAACTTCTCTATCAATAATTTTATCAGCTTTAATATCAATAATTCTATTTGCGACTGTTTGTGTAAGTTGATGATCATGTGATGTGAATAATATATTTCCTTTAAATTTACACATTCCATCATTTACTGATGTTATACTTTCCATATCTAAGTGGTTTGTTGGTTCATCAAATATCAAGAAGTTTGCTCCTGATAGCATCATTTTTGCTAATACGCATCTAACTTTTTCTCCTCCTGATATTACTCTTGCTCCTTTTAGTGCTTCATCTCCTGAAAATAACATTCTTCCTAAAAATCCTCTTACATATGTTTCATCTGGATCTTTTGAGTATTTTCTTAGCCATTCAGTTAAGTTTTCGTCTGTATCAAATAGGTAATTATTATCTTTTGGAAAATAACTTTGAGTAATTGTTGTTCCCCAGATAATTTCACCTTCATCTGGTTGCATTTCTCCAGCTATTATTTGGAATAATACTGTTTTTGCATTTTCATTATCTGCTAAAAATGCAATTTTGTCTCCGGATTTTACTGTAAATGATATATTATCTAATATTTTCTCTCCATTTATTGTTTTAGAAATATTTTTTACTTGTAATATTTCTTTTCCTGGTTCTCTATCTGGCTTAAAGTCTACATATGGATATTTTCTGTTTGATGGCTTTATTTCATCTAACTCAATCTTCTCTAATGTTTTCTTTCTTGATGTTGCTTGTTTTGATTTTGAAGCATTAGCACTAAATCTTGCAATAAAGTCTTGTAATTCTTTAATTTTTTCTTCTTTCTTTTTGTTTTGTTCTTTCAT